>CAZPDD010000099.1:0-4033 GCA_964585235.1 Microcaldota archaeon
AAGCGTGGCTGGAGTGGAGAATCTCCACGCCTGCAAGTTGGTTTGGCTTGGCGGCTTGATGGCGCCACCAATCACTTGAGGCCGAGGCATTTGCAGCAATCCATAAGAAGGCGCGAAGGCAATTCCCATCGGCACGCTTACTTTGCGGTCGGATCCGTCGCCCGTCAGGGTGGCACCCGGCCTAAAGACAATCGCCTGCCCAGTTGCAAACTTCACCACGCGCGTGCCGTCAACAGACTCGGGATAGGCTTTCGCCCCAGCAGGCAGCGCGAAGACGGCATCGCCGGGAAGGAAAATGTCCTGCAAGTTCTGCCCCGCAGCCGCGTCAATTGGCTTTAGCGTGAGAACGGAAAACGGCAGGAGCGTGACGATGAATGCATTCCCCTGTTTTGCTACCAGCCCGCTTTGCGGAATTACGAGCTCCTGCGAGCCGCTGAAAAGCGACTTCGTGCCGTCGTTGTTCGGCTGTGGCTCGAAGTCGGTCTTCAGTTGCGCAGCAACCGGCAGCGTCACTTTGAACGTGGTAGCGCGGTTTCCAAATGCATCGCCTTTCTTGTCAAGCGCAACGAGTTCGCGCGAGGGGTAAAAGCTCGTCCCCCCAGGCAGGGAAATGCGGCCGTCCTTGCCCAAGGCAGTTTCCCCTCGGAAGGCGAGGCTGCCGCGGCCGGGGAATTCAATTGCCCAGCTCTCGTCAGGCGCTTTCGGCAATACTCGCGCGTTTGGCGGGATTGCAAGGCTAAGGTCAAACGGCAGGTTGATTTCGACCCTTTGGAAAGCATCCGCGAAAACAATGGGCACCACGTGGACGGCAACTCCGGCAGGCACTCTGTAAGCCTTGAGGGCCGAGCCGCCGCCTTCCTGCAAAGGCGCGCTTACGCCGGGGGGCAGGCGCAGTTCAAAATCAGCGAGGAAAACGCTTCGCGTGCCGTCGTCGTTCTTCGCCTCGCGCGCCTCGCCCGGCACTCGGATGCGCATTGAGGCGGGCAGCCGAAGGGTAAAGCCGCGCTTGTCCGTTGCAAGCGCGCCGTTCTCGGCCAAGCCTGCGAGTTCAGGAGGTAATGGAACAAGAAGGCCGGGTGAGAACACCATTGGCGTGCCTTGTGCAACAACCACTTCGCCAAGTTGAGGCGGCAGCGGGGCTCCGGGACGAAAGACGCGCTCGTCCACTTGAAGGTCTTTGGTAAACAGCACGCGGCCGGCCCCGCCGAAGTCAACAGTGCGCGTCCCGTCGGGCGCTAGGGGCAGCACACGCGCCTGTGGCGGAAGCTCGAGCACGAATTCAAAGGGAAGCGAACGCCGCTCTCCCGCAATCAGTCCGCTGTAGACTGGCAGCACGCGAACTGGCGCAAAAGCCGGCACCAACAGCTGCTGCGCGCCAACCCCGCCGCCAAAGCGCGCGAAGGGCGACGGGAACGTGCCCGGCGGGAAGACGACTTCATAGTCGCGCACGAAAATGCTGAAAGAACCATCGGGGTTGTTGTAAATCGCGCTCTCGCTCTGCGGCACTGCAGTCCACGCCGCGGGCAGCGAAAACTCATACGCCATAGGGCCGAAGCCTTGGGGGCCAATTGCAAGGGGTCGCGCCAAAAGCGGCGAGAGCGTCAGTTGCGAATATGCCGGAGCGATGAGAAAGCTGCCTTGCGAAGGCGAGGCCGGCAGGCCGGGTGCAATTGCGCCGGCGGCGCCGAACGCATCAAAGCCCGAATAGCCCTGCGGGAAGGAAAAGCCGTTTCCATTGAATCCCGCGGGGTAAGGCGCAATTGTCCTGCCCGCAAACGGCGTCATTGCAGCGGGCGAGTAAAACCCTTGGGGGATGCCGTTGAAGGCCGCCAGGTTTGTCCCAAGCGTTGCGGGCGAGGAAGTTATCGCACCGCCGGAGAACTTGGCGCGAACCCCGTTGAAAAAGTCAACAACAACCCCTCCCGGCGCGTTCTCGTCAACAAGCGCCCCGGGTGGCAGCCCGAGCTGGATTTCAAACGGCACCACAAGCGGGAAGCCCTGCACGTCAAGGCCAAATGGCTGTGAAATGATGCGGCCGCCTGCCGCAACCTGAACTATAAAGCCGCGCTTGTCCGAAACCGGCCTGCTGCCTGCAGGCAGCAATATTTGCTGGCGCAGGGATGGAATAACTGCCGTGAGCGAGCCGCGGCTTACGATGCGCGCATCGGAAGGAAGTATGATGTTCGCCGCAGTTGGCAGTGTTACAGTCAATCCTCCATAATCCCCTTGGCCTGAAACCATTTGAGACTCAAGCAATGCGTTTGTCCCAGACGACCACGGCAACAGCCGCGCGCCTGCCAGGGTCGTGTCAGTTGCAACAGTGCCGGGGAACTGAGCCATCCTGCCGTCGGCAAACCTGACTGTTGTTGCAGTTCCTTGGGTGAATGCCCGCGCGCCGCTTGAAAGCAGGAGTTCAACGTCAACCGGCAGCCTCGCGGGGACGAGCCCTTGCAGCTGCGCGCGGGAAATAGGCCCAACTGCAACTGCAGCTCCCGGCTGGATTTCAGCTCGCATGAACTCTCCTGCCTCGATAAATGCAGTGCCTGCAGGCAGCTGCACTTCCTGCCTGCTTTGCTCAAGCACGATGTGCGTCGTCCTGTCTGTGAAAATCTGCGCATCCGCCGGCGCGTCAATCGCGCCTGCGAGCGGGAGCGTGAATGAGTAGCCCCCGTCGGGCATCTTCGTCACCAAATCGGCAGGGAGGGAAATTTGCGTCCCCGGCGGCGCGACGATTTGCGCAAGCGCTCCTTTTGACAATTGCGCAGTTGCGCCAAATGCGATGACGCGCGAGTCGCTCAAAAAAACTGCCGGTCCGCCGCCCGTCTCGTCCGCGTTTGAAACCTTCAAGTCCGGCGTGACTGTTGCCTCTAGCTGGAACGGCAGCACAAGCACGATGTTGTCCGCTGCTGCAAGCGCAATCTTCTGCTGCGCCGTCAGCTGCGCAGGCGGTTGTTGGGCAACTACTGCCGTCACGCCCGAGGCGGGAATTCCCGCAATCTCGCGGACGAAGTTGACCGCAGCCCCCGAAGGCACGGATGCGCGGATGGAGTCGGTTGATTGCGTGATTTGTGCTGCAGGTGGAAGTTCAATCACAAAACCCCTTGCTTCAATCGCCTGCCTTCCGCTAGTCGTAGAAATGACTTTCGCCGCGTTTGCCGGTGCGACAATTGAATAGGCAACTGGCAGCACGAGGCGGAAGTCCTGCGTCGTCCCAAAGCCTCGTGGCCGCAAAGGCGTCGCAAGCCCGCCTGCGAACACGACGGGCGTGTTTTCAGGAACTGTGAAAACGCCCTGCGCCGCGCTTGCTCCAACTGCGAAGAGGCCGGAGAAGCCGCCTGCCTGCACGAACGTCCTTCCGTCGGGACGCTGGCGTACAAGCGCGCCCTGGGGAAGCGACAAGTCAAGCTCAACTGGAAGGGAAAGTTCGTCGCCCACCAAGTTGGTTACTGCGGGCCTGATTTCAAGCAGCGTGCCTGCATTTAGGGTAGCCCGCAGCGCGCCGGAAGTTCCCTCGACGCGGGCGGATGAAGCGCTTGCGGTGAAGTCATCGCCGGCAAAGGAAACGCGTGACTCTTCGCGCAACAGCTGCACGCTGGGGTCGAATGCGAGAGAGGCGGCGTAAGGCAGGGTGATCTTGGTTGTAGGGCCACCGCTATTGTCGAATGAGCTTGCAGGCAGGAGGATTGCAGTCCCGGCAGGGGCGTTTACTGAAGTTGCAAAAACATTTGGCGTGCCAAGGGCAGTGGCCGCGCTGCCTGCAGCGTTTGCAACAGCATTGCCCGTTACCGGCTGGCCGCGGCCAGTGCCGTCAAATTCATTTGCAATTGCATTTCCCGAAACGGGCGCGCCGCCCTGACCGCTGCCTCCCGCCTGTGCCGCTCCTGCGGCCTGGGCTTGCGCCGCGCCCGCTGTTTGCGCGCCAAACGCGTTTCCTTGTATGAGCTGCGCGGGGGAGGAAAAGCCAAGCGGAGTGACGTCACTCAGGCGGACCGCAATGCCGTCCGCGCGCGGCACGAGGCGAGCGTCTTCAGGA
>CAZPDD010000100.1:0-4014 GCA_964585235.1 Microcaldota archaeon
GGGGAGTTGTTGGCTATTTCGACTTCACGGGCAACATGGACTTCGCAATTACCATCCGTTCGGTTGTAGTTGCAGGCAACAAGGCTTACCTTCAGGCCGGCGCAGGCATTGTCTTTGATTCAGTGCCAGAGCGTGAGTTTGCCGAAACCGAGAACAAGATGAAGGCGCTGGTTGAGGCGGTTGGAGGCGTGGGAAGATGAGATTGCTTATTGTTGACAACTTTGACTCTTTCACCTACAACCTAGTCAATGCGTTTGCTGAGCTGGGGGCCGAAGTGGCAGTAAAGCGCAACGACTGCACCCTCAAGGAGGCGCTTGCCTGCAAGCCTGATGCCATTGTGCTATCGCCTGGGCCGGGGCACCCGCGTGATTCAAGGCTCACGCTTGACGTACTCAAGGCAAAGCTCGGCCTTCCAATTCTTGGCGTGTGCCTCGGCCACCAGGCCATTGCCGAAGCATATTGTGGAAACGTTGTCAGGGCGAAGAAGCCCCTTCACGGGAAAACGAGCGAAGTGAGCCATGCCGTTGACTCGCGGCTTTTCAATGGCGTTTCCAACCCCTTCACTGCCGTTCGCTACCACTCGCTCGTAATCGACCCCGCTAGCTTGCCCACTTGCTTGGCCGTTACTGCTCAAACGGCCGAGGGTGAAATAATGGCAATCGAGCACGCAAGCGAGCCGATTTACGGCGTTCAATTCCATCCCGAGAGCGTGCTGGCGCAGGACGGGAAAAAAATTCTGAAAAACTTTTACGAGGCTGCAAGACGATGATTTCACAGGCGATTGCCAAGTTAGTTGAGCGAAACAGCCTCTCGCAGGAAGCGACTGAAGAATGCCTGCAGGAAGTTGTGGACGGAAAGGCGTCTGCAGCCCAAGCCGCAGCTTTCCTCACCGCGCTGCGCTTGAAAGGCGAGTCGGACGCAGAGCTTTTCGCCATTGTTTCTTACCTACGGGAGAACTGCGTGCGAGTCAACGCGCCTGACGCAATTGACGTTTGCGGAACCGGCGGTGACGGCAGCAATTCGTTCAACGTAAGCACTGCCGCCGCCTTCGTGGTTGCAGCCTGTGGAGTGAAAGTTGCAAAGCACGGCAACAAGAGCGTCTCAAGCAAATGCGGCTCCGCCGACGTGCTCGAAGCACTTGGGGCAAACATCCTACTCGGCCCGCGCCAGGCGGAGAGTGTCCTGAAACAGACTGCAGTCACTTTCCTCTACGCACCACTCTACCACCCGGCAATGAAGGCCTTTGCACAAGTTCGCAGGGAGCTTGGCTTCCGCACTGTATTCAATTTCGTCGGACCGCTAGTAAACCCGGCATTCGTCAAGCGCCAGCTCGTCGGCGTTTGCGATGCAGGCTCAAGCGAGCAAATAGGCCGCGTGCTGCTCAAGCTTGGATTGCAAAAAGCGCTTGTGGTTAACTGTGGGGGGATGGACGAGCTTTCGCTTCACGCCCCCTGCAAGATTACCGATGCTTCAGGAAACGGAATTGAAACTTACGAAGTCTCCTGCGAGCAGTACGGGCTTTCAAAAGCAAAGGCAAGTGACTTGCTTGGAGGCGACGCGGCAGAAAATGCACGGTTGATTAATGAGATTTTTGAAGGTAGGGAAGGGCCGCGTCGGGACACAGTTGCGTTCAATGCGGGGGCAGCTCTCTACGTTGCAGGCAAGACGGCTAGCATCGCAAGCGGAGTCGGTGCGGCTGAAAAGGCAATTGATTCAGGCAAAGCAGCGGAGCGGCTGGAGAAATTCATTGAGGCGGGCAAACAACATGCTGCATCCAAAAATTGAAGAGCTATTGCAGGCGCAGGAAAAGCGCGTTTCCCTAGCGAAGCGCATGCCCCTGCCTGACCGGGGGTTCAAGAAACGGGGCTTCAGGCCTGCTTTGCTCAAAAAGCCTTTTGCGCTCATTGCCGAGATAAAGCCGGCTTCCCCGGCGCAAGGCGTTTTGCGAACGGTCCATCCAGGCGAGCTTGCGGCAGAGTTGCAGTCGGCAGGCGCGAGCGCCATTTCAGTCCTTACCGAGCAGACGCAGTTCAACGGTTCGCTTGAAGCCCTTGCGCAGGCAAAGGCCGCCTGCAGCCTGCCTGTCCTTGCCAAGGACTTCGTCATTGACGAGTTTCAGATAACCGAGGCAAGCTCCTTTGGCGCGGATGCCGTTCTCCTGATTGCCGAGATGCTTGGAGACCGGCTGGGAGCGTTTATGGAACGCGCGAGGTCGGAAAAAGTGGAAGTTTTGGTCGAGTGCTTTTCCGCCCGTGGTCTTGAGTTTGCGTCTGAAGCCGGGGCTCGCGTGATAGGCGTGAACAACAGGAGTTTTGCGGACTTGAGCGTTGACATAAACCGCACTTGGGAGCTAGCTCCGCTGGTGCCCCAGGGAAGCGTTTTTGTGGCCGAGAGCGGCATCTCATCGCGAAAAGACATTGAAAAACTCCTCGGCTGCGGGGTCGGCGCATTCCTCGTCGGAACTTCAATAATGCGGGCGGAAAGCCCGCGGGCCAAAATAATGGAACTTCTTGGAAGGCGAGTTTAGATGCAACCAAACCCCAAAGCTTACTACGGCGATTTCGGAGGCCAGTTCGTGCCAGAGACTCTAATGTCAGTGCTTGAGGAACTCGAGCAAGAATACGCATCAGCAATTAATGATCCGCAGTTCAAGAAAGAACTTGATTACTATCTGCGCGAGTTTGCCGGCAGGCCGTCGCCGCTGTACTTTGCAAAGCGCTTGAGCGAGCGCTATGGTGCGCGTATTTACCTCAAGCGCGAGGACTTAAACCACACCGGCGCGCACAAAATCAACAACACGGTCGGCCAAGTGCTGCTGGCGAAGAGAATGGGCAAGACGCGGGTTATCGCCGAAACCGGAGCAGGCCAGCACGGAGTTGCAACTGCCTCCGCATGCGCCGCGCTTGGCTTGCCTTGCGAGGTTTACATGGGCGAGGAGGACGCCGAGAGGCAAAAGCTGAATGTTTACCGCATGAAACTTCTTGGTGCGAGAGTCAACGTCGTCACAACCGGCGCCCGCACGCTAAAAAACGCAATAAACCAGGCGCTCAAGGATTACGCCACCAACTGCAGGACAACTCACTACGTAATCGGCAGTGTTGTCGGGCCGCATCCCTTCCCACTCATCGTACGCAATTTTCAGAGAATAATCGGTTTGGAAGCGCGCGAACAGGCACTCGAAAAGGAAGGTCGGTTGCCCGATTGCCTGCTCGCCTGCGTTGGGGGCGGCAGCAATGCGCTTGGCTTGTTCCACGCCTTCATTGAGGACGAAGGCGTGGGGATGATTGGAGTTGAGGCGGCAGGCAAGGGCATTGAAAGCGGGCTGCATTGCGCAACGCTTGAAAAGGGCGAACCAGGCGTGCTTCACGGCTCGCTGAGTTACCTGCTGCAAACAAGCGAAGGACAGGTTGCGTCTACGCACTCGGTTTCAGCAGGCCTCGACTACCCCGGCGTGGGGCCCGAACACTCGGCCTTGAAGCAAAGCAATAGAGTTGAATACGTTTCCTGCACTGACGAGGAGGCACTTGGGGCTTTCCATATGCTCAGCGAGCTTGAGGGAATAATCCCGGCGCTCGAGCCTTCGCACGCGCTTGCTTACCTAGAGAAAATGCATGCTCGAGGAGAGCTTGAAGGAAAGTTTGTTGTCGTCTGCCTTTCAGGCAGGGGCGACAAGGATGTCGAGCAGGTGGCGAAACTGGAGGACGAGTTACTGTGAGCAACGAAGTGATTGCAAGGAAATTCGCCGAGCTGGAGCAACGTGGCGAGAAGGCGTACATTCCTTACGTCTGCTGCGGTGACCCTACTCCGGAATTCACCAAGGACTTGGTGCGTTCCCTCGTGCAGGGCGGTGCCGACTTGATAGAACTCGGTATTCCCTTCTCTGACACGCTTGCCGATGGGCAGACCATCCAAGCCGCTTCCGAGAGGGCGTTGAAGAACGGGATGAATGTTGAGAAAGCGCTTGCGTTGCTTGAAGAACTTCGCAACGAGGGCGTTTCAGTCCCGATTCTCCCA
>CAZPDD010000101.1:0-4010 GCA_964585235.1 Microcaldota archaeon
GACGACGCGCTTTCAAAAGCGGTTGAGAGGACAAGCGTCTTCGTGCGCCTGTCGCCTTCGCAAAAGGAACGCGTGATACAGGCGCTCAAGCGCAACGGCCACGTCGTCGGGTATCTGGGCGACGGCATCAACGACGCACCCGCGCTCAAGGCCGCCGACGTGGGCATTTCCGTCAACAACGCAGTTGACATCGCGCGCGAAACCGCCTCAATCATATTGCTTGAAAAGAGCCTGGGGGTGCTGCGCGACGGCGTGCTCGAGGGGAGGACGACTTTCGGCAATATCGTCAAGTACGTGAGGATGGGCGCGAGCTCCAACCTTGGCAACATGCTGAGCGTGACGGGCGCGAGCATTTTCCTGCCCTTCCTGCCAATGGCGCCAATCCAGGTGCTTGCAAACAACTTCCTTTACGACTTTTCTCAGACTGCAATCCCGACGGACAACGTGGACCCCGAGTTCCTTGCAAAGCCACGTCCGTGGGACATCGCGGGGATAAAGCGGTTCATGGTGTTCTTCGGGCCGCTAAGCTCGCTTTTCGACTTCATCACTTTTGGCGTGCTGCTTGCGCTTCACTCAAGTCAACAGCTCTTCCAAACCACTTGGTTCTTGGAGTCACTCCTTACGCAGACGCTCGTCATCCACGTCATTCGCACGCGCAAGATTCCCTTCCTTGAAAGCAGGCCCAGCTGGGCGCTTTTCCTCACCAGCTTCGTCATCGCCGACATCGGCCTGGCGCTCGTGACTTTCCCCGACCTCGGCAGGCACTTCGGCTTCGCCTCAATGCCGCTGCAGTATTACCTAATAGTGTTCGGCATAGTGGTTGCCTACCTGCTGACTGCACAGGCGGCAAAGACCATTTTCAGGAAAATGCACGGCTATGACTAGCAGGGAACTGATTGACAAATGAAGAGAGAATTCCTTTAATGGCAATTAAAGCGGAGTGGAAAACAATAATGTTGAAAAAAACGGTACAACGCAAAACATCCCGAAGGAAGTTTAAAAATTTTAAGAACGACTTGCACATTGCAATGCACGGAGACATAAACGCGATCCAAGATGCCTGCCATTCCTTGGAAAATGCGTCTGCGAATAACTTTTTGTCGCAAGAAATTTCTTCGAACGTCTGGGAAAACGGGAAGATGCTTGGAGACTTGCACAGGTCCACTGTACAAACGCTCGACCCAATGGAGGTGG
The DNA here is from genome assembly GCA_964585235.1 of Microcaldota archaeon. Taxonomy (GTDB): domain Archaea; phylum Micrarchaeota; class Micrarchaeia; order Norongarragalinales; family UBA97; genus JAGVFW01. Next base: position 1,195 of record CAZPDD010000101.1, read on the forward strand.
CGAGCAAGCCTTCAGCAATTGAAGAATTCAAGGTGCGCTACAAACCAGTCTTGCAAAAAGCGATTGACGAATTTTCCGAATCCATTCATCAAGCCAAGGACGCCCTCGGGAGACAACAGAACGCGCAGGAATACATTGGCGAAGTTGAAGAGTCCCTGCAACGACTTCGAGGGAGTGGAAGTGTTCTTAACCTGCTTGACTCACCATTCAGGCTTGTAAGGAAAACCTCGGACATCCACCAATTCCTGAGGCAATTTAGTTCAGGAAACTACGTGGACCGCGACGGAAATCCTGTGAGAATCGTTTACAGAGGGAAAAGCTCGGGAACGGTTAAGTTCGACCCCTTGCTGATTCGGGAGGCACTTTACAACCTCGTTACTGATGCAATCAACTACACCCCCGGCAGGCCTCTTTACGTTTCTTTGGGCAAATCAGGCGGAATGATCCGGATAGGTGTCACCAGCGAAGGAAGAAAACTAACTGCCGATGAAATTAAGAAAATCGGGCGCATGCGCTTCACGTCAGCACCGCAAGACCCAAAACGCGGCTGGGGGAAAATCGCCGCACGAAGGTTTTTGCTAATGCACGACGGAGAATTGGAAGTAGGCAATTCGCGAATTGGCCCCAAACTCACGGCATTGCTGCCTGCATGAAAAAAATCATTTCAAGACCAATTGCATTGCCTGGTCGACCTCGCCCTCGCCAAGAAGCTCCAGCAGCTCGGCTTCAGAGCCTTTTGGCAGCTCGTCTTCGGTAACGTTTTTTGCCGCGAGCTTGCGGCGCAGGATTTCAAGCGCCATCTCGCCCGCGTTTTTCTTCTCCTCCTTGAGCTTGCGCAGGTAGTCTATCTTCTCGCGCAACTCCATTGCACCCACTTGCTTGTCCACGGTCAAAAGCATGACCCCGCCATACTTGGCCTGCAATGCGGACAAATCAACCGACGCTGCGGAAAGGCCTTGGGCGAGCGTGCCGGTGAGCTTGAGCTTGACCATCGGCTTTGCCGAGTCTTTTTGCGAGGCAATTTTCTCAAGCACCTGGGCCGCCTGCAAGGCGACCTGCTGGGGCGTCGCCTGCGAAAACTCGATTTCCTTGAAGTAAAACGGCCGCGAGCGGATTTCGAGAAACTGAAGCGAGCGCTTTTGCGTGTCGTACAGGTAATAGCCTTTGGGATTCGCCTCCTGGGCTTTCATCTGCGTCACGACCGTGCTGCCGGGGATTATCAGGTGCTTTCCCTCCTCGCGCAGTTCCTGGCGCCAGTGGATGTGGCCGTTCACGTACAAGTCGAACCCCTCGGGCAAGTCGGCCATCGCCATCGCGCTCTCGTCCTGCGGGATTAGCTCGCGCACGCTCTGGTGGAATAGAAAGACGTTAAACGCCCCCGGCACGGGCTTGAAGTCAACGAGCTTTAACGCCTGGGCCGCCATTTCCTCGGGGACCCCGCCCATTCCCTGCACGCAAACCCTGTCAAGGGTTGCGCCGGTCTTCTTTTCGATGAAGACCTTTCGCGAATGCGCGTTTGTAAGCAAGCCGGCGGCGTGGAAGAGTTCGATTACGTTCGTAAGCCCCTTGGCACGGCGCTCGTGAGTCCCGTAAATGCCAACTACGGGGTTGTCAGGCCGCTCCTCTTCAGCCTCGCCCTCAAGCACCCGCTGGGAAACCACGCCTGCGCCAGCGCCTTTTGCCTCCTGGAAAATGCGGGCGGCCTCGTGCAGCACCTCCTGCTTTGGCACGCGAAAGTCAAACAAATCCCCGGGCGCTAAGATGACGTCGGCGCGCTTTTTCGCTTCAAGCATTGCCTCGCGCGCCTGCGGCGCGGCATCGTCGTTGAAGCCGAAGTGAAAGTCGCTTGCAACCGCAATAATCATTTTCTTACACCACTGCCCGCTATTAGCTCAAGAACTTGCGGAAACGTATGGAACCCGCCGGAGACGCTCAAGTGCTTGCCTTTGTGGATTACATGCAAATCGGCAGAAAGCTCTTTTGCAAGCGCCTTTGCCTCCCTTACGTCAATCCAAGTGTCGTCGTCTGAAGTGAAAATAACTATTTTTCCGGCCTTCTTTCTCGCCAAGGGCAAGTCAATTCCCTTGAAGAAGCCGCCGAGGAAAGGCAGGGCGCTCTTGGCGATTTTCTTTGCAGTTGTTGGAGCGGCTAGAACGACGAGGCCGACTTTCCTAATGCCGGGCCTCCTGAGCAGCTGGAGAATGGTAGCGCAGCCAAGGGAATGCCCCACAAGCACGGTTTTTTCGTCAACAACCGGCAGTTGCCGCTTGAGCACGCTAAGCCAGTCAGAAAGCTCGGGGCGGTATTTGTTGGGAAGTTTTGGATAAATAGTCTTGAGGCCGAGCTTGCGGCATTTTCTTGCAAGCCACGTCTGCCAGTGGATGGCGCTGCTGCCCGACCAGCCGTGGACGATTGCAACGCGAGTGTAAGCCACGAAAATACGCCCCTCCCTTTCCCGCTTCCTAATTCCCGAAACAGTATTTAAGGCCGCCGCAATTAATTAAAGCGTTTGCGGAAGAACAGGCGGCGTAGGGAAGTGGTGAAAAAGCGGATGATGGACGGAAACTGGCTTTGGTATGCCCTTGCGGCAATGCTGCTCTTCTCGGCCGCGAACGTAGTGCTAAAGGCACTTTCCGGAAGGCAGGCGGCGGCAGGAAACAGCTTTCTTGGCCCGGAAATAGTTGCCGTGGCCGCAGGCCTCGCGCTAGTTGGCCTTGCAATCGCCTTCCTCGCGGGCTTTCGCAATAGCTCGCAAAACGAGCTGCCCTCCATCGCAGTTTTCATCATCCTCGCGGCAACCGGCTTTGCTCTATTGC
>CAZPDD010000102.1:0-3988 GCA_964585235.1 Microcaldota archaeon
GGGCCTTATGGGCGGCGCAATGGGCGCGATGCTATCTGTAATGCTTTTCAACGACAACGTCCTCTTATTACTGGCAATCCTCACCGCGTGTTTTGCGGCGATACTCGCAGGCTTGTCTTACATGCTGTTCCGGGAAGGCGGCAGTCCCGAACATCCGCCTTCGCCCTTTGAAGCGGCTTTCTGGAACGCGGTTTTCTTCGCGGCATTCGCCGTCTTTCTCGTGTGTGGGCCGCGTTCGGCTTTCACCTGGGGCGGTTTTCGTTGAGGTGATGGGAAAAATGGTCAAAGCTGCTTTCAAGGTAACTGGGATGGACTGCGCCAGCTGCGCGCACGCCGTAAGCAAGGCGGTCTCCAAAATCGCCGGCGTCGCCGGAGTTGACGTGAGCTTCGCAGCAGGCAAAATGGAAGTGGATTACGACCCGAGGCGGGCTTCGCCAACGCAAATCCGGGACGCGGTGAAGAAAGCGGGTTACGACACTGCGGTGTAACAAGCTTTGGCCCAAAAAATAATCCTGCACCTGTTCGGCCTCTCGTCCAAGGCCGACGCCGCAAAGGCGGCTGCGGCTCTTGAAAAATCGAAGGGCGTCAAGTCAGTTTCAGTTTCCGCAAACGAGCGGGCGGAAGTCAATGGCGACGGGCTGGTTTTCGAAAAGCTCCGCGATGCCGTGATTGATGCTGGTTTTGACTGTGAAGAGTGGCAGTCCGGCCGCGACACCGAACAGCAGGCGCGCGAGAGGGAAATCGCGCAATTCGACTTCCGCTTCAAGTTCTCGCTCGCGCTGAGCATCCCCCTTTTCGTGATTTTCCTCTCCGACCTGCATTTTTTTGCCCTGCCTTTGCCCTCGGCCGCCGGGCCGTACCTTCCGTGGATTTCCCTCCTGCTTGCAACGCCCGTAATGTGGGTCAACCGCATTATCTTCATCCGCGGGGCAAAAGCCATTTTGTTGAAGAGCCCGACAATGGACTCGCTTGTCGGAATTGGCGTGGGCGCGGCCTACGCCTACAGCGTGATGACAACCTTCGGCTTTCCGGGCGCGCTTTACTACGAAGTCGGCACATTCCTCCTTACCTTCATCGCGCTTGGCAAGCTCCTCGAGGCGCGTGCGCGGGGGCGAACGGGCGAGGCAATAAAAAAGCTAATGGGCCTGCAGCCTAAGACCGCGAGGGTGGTTAGGGCCGGCAAGGAAGTCGAAATTCCCCTTGAGCAAGTTGCAGCCGGCGACATCGTCCTCGTCCGGCCGGGCGAGAAAATCCCTGTTGACGGCATTGTTGTGGAAGGCGAGAGCGCGGTTGACGAGTCGATGGTGACGGGCGAGAGCCTGCCAGTTGACAAGCGCCGAGGCAGCCAAGCTATCGGCGCGACAATCAACAAGAACGGGTTTCTCAAAGTCCGCGCAACCAAGCTCGGCTCCGACTCGATGCTTGCGCAAATAATCAAGCTCGTGCAGGACGCCCAGGCAAGCAAGGCGCCAATCCAGGATTTGGTGGACAAGGTAAGCGCGTACTTCGTCCCGGCAGTTGCTATTGTCGCCGTCCTCGCTTTTTCCTACTGGCTTTTAATCGCCTCGCAGCCCTTTTCCTTCGCCCTCTCGATTTTCATGGCGGTCCTCGTAATCGCCTGCCCCTGCGCGCTTGGCCTGGCCACTCCGACTGCAATAGTGATGGGAACGGGCTTGGGTGCGGAGAACGGCGTGCTCTTCAAGAGCTCCAAAGCCCTGCAGCAGGCGGAGAAGCTCGACACGGTTGTTTTTGACAAGACAGGCACTCTCACGCGTGGGGAGCTCAGGCTCACCGACGCATTGCCTGCAAGCGGCTTGACTAGGCAGCAGTTGCTTTATTACGCGGCCGGAGCGGAGAAGCTTTCCGAACACCCCGTTGCCGAGGCGATAGTGGCAGGCGCAGGCAACGTAAAACTCGGAAGGGCAACAAAGTTCCGCGCAATTGCCGGCAAGGGAGTTGAAGCGGTTGTCGGCGGGAAAAGCATCCTGGTCGGCACGTCCAAGCTGATGGCCGAAAACAAGGTCATCGTGCCAAAGGCAGTTGAAAAAGCGGTCGCAGGATTGCAGGCACAGGGCAAAACCGCTGTTCTTGCCTCCGCAAACGGAAAACTGTTGGGTGTTCTCGCAGTTGCCGACACTCTCAAGGAAAACAGCCCGGCTGCGGTTGCGCAGTTGAGGAAAATGGGCTTTCGCATCGTCATGATTACGGGCGACAACCGCCAGACTGCGAAGGCAGTTGCCAGCCAAGCCGGCATTGAAGACGTATTCGCCGAAGTTTTGCCCCAAGACAAGGAAAAAAAGGTGCGGGAACTGCAGGCGGCGGGCCGCAAGGTTGCTTTCGTGGGCGACGGCATCAACGACGCGCCTGCACTCGCGGCTGCGGACGTGGGAATTGCAATTGGCAGCGGCACCGATGTTGCCATTGAAGCCGGGGATGTCGTGCTCGTGAAGAACGATTTGCGAGACGTCGTCACGGCAATCGACCTAAGCCGTTTCACTATGCGCAAGATTCGCGAAAACCTTTTCTGGGCCTTTGCCTACAACCTTGTCGGCATTCCAATAGCCGCCGGCGTGCTCTATCCCTTCACGGGCTTTTTGCTCAACCCTGCTTTTGCAGGCATTGCAATGGCATTGAGCAGCGTTTCCGTCACGACAAACGCGGGCTTGATGCGCTTTTACAAGCCGCCGCTGAAGTGAGCCTCTTGCTTTTGGACTGTTTTGGCAACAACGGGAATAAATACGATTTGCGTCCTCTAAGTATGCGTGGCGATTTACGTTACAACTTCCCGCAAGCCTTCGCAGCTGACGCGCAAGCTCGTGAAGTTCCTTGCGCGGCTGCCCGGCGGGGTGACGGAGAACCGCGGCAAGCGCAGCGTGTCCGAGTGCATCGAGCGCGCCGAGAACGAGGGTTGCGACACCGTGCTAGTGGTGAGCGAAAACCACGGCAACCCCGCCAAGTTGTCATTCATCTCCGGCGGCGAGTGGAAGGAAAGCATTTTGGTGAAAAGCATTGATTTTCCGCCAAAGGATGAGATTCCACGCCGTCTCCCTCGGGACGTTTGCGGCAATGCCTTGGACAAGACGGGTGAAAAAGTCCTCGAGTTGCTGGGAATTGAAGCGCCTGATGGCGAAGGCGCGGCCGGCGGCCTCGTGGTCGAAGCCAGCGGGAGGCAAGTGAGTTTCTCCCTCGGCGGCAGGCAGGTGGGGCCAGTGGTTAAAATACTTGGAGTGAGTAGGGAATAGCGCAATGGCCCAGCTTGCGATAAACCAGCTTATTCTAATCCTTGTCGCGGGCGTCGCTGCCGCTCGCGTCGGCAGGAGGTTGCGCATTCCCGAAGTAATTCCCCTTCTTGTCACCGGCTATTTGCTTGGCGCCGACGTTCTTGGGGTCTTCAAGCCCCAGGAGCTCGGCATAAGCTTTGATTTCCTCTCAGTTTTCGCGATTCCCATCATTCTTTTTCACGAGGGGATGAAGACGGACATGCGCACGCTGCGCAGCCTCTGGCCGTCGGTGCTTTCGCTGAACACCGTCGCCATTGTCGTTACAGTTTCAGGCATGGCTTTTTTTGCCAACCTCTTTCTCGGCCTCTCGTGGATTTCAAGCTTCCTGCTTGGCGCCGCGCTTTCCTCAAGCGACCCTGCCGCAATCATTCCCGTGCTGCGCAAGCTCAACATCAGCAAGCGCATTTCGTCGCTGCTTGAGGCCGAGGCGGCGCTTAACGACGCGAGCGCAATCACCGTCTTTCTCGTGCTGCTCGGCCTTGCAACTGGCGGCGCCTTAAGCATCCGCCAGGGGGTTGCGGAATTCCTTTACTTCGTCGTTGTCAGCGCGGTTGTGGGCGTCGTCATCGGCTTTGTCTTCGCCGAGCTCTTCAGGCAGCTCAGGGTTGGCAGCAACCTCGTGCTCGCCTCGATAGTAGTCCTGCTTGTTTCCTACAGCGTTTCCGACAGCCTGCACATCAGCAGCGTCATTACCGTGCTGATTTCCG
>CAZPDD010000103.1:0-3987 GCA_964585235.1 Microcaldota archaeon
ATGCCTCCTCAAGCGACTTGGGGGCGGTTGGGGGCGCGCCCCTTGCAGTCACGTCTTACTACGGCGGCAGCGACTTCTCCTCCTGCCCCGCCGACGCCGTTTCTTCAGCAACGCAGTTCTATTCTCCCCCGGCCGTGCAGAAAGGCGGCGACGGCAAGCCTTTGTCAGGGCCGGCGTGGGTGGAGCTTGACGCGGACTCACAAGGAAAGCCAGTTGGCTCGTCTTCCCTTGCAACTGACTTTTACTTCGGCGTGCCACTAGGCGTTTCTGTTGATTCGCTAGCCCTTTCCTTCCGCAGCGTTTCAGTAAAGCGCGCGGCCGACGGTTCGCTCAAGTACTTCCGCGTCCCGGCCGACCCTTCACTAGGCTTAGAGCGTTCTTCGCCCTCGCGCGAGTGGTGCGCGGCCCAAAGGACAAGCGCCCTCTTCAGCGTGCTTCAGCCCGGCACAGCCTGCAGCGCAAGCGGCTGCCTGCAGTCGTACTACTTCCAGGAAAACGGCGTCTCGCAAGGCCAAAGCGTTTTGGTGACGCAGACTCTTCCTTACTTCACTCAATTCCCGTTGTGGGACTCCGGCTTCAAGGCCTACTCGCGCACCGAGTACGACGCTTGGAGGGCCGCGTGGGATTCACTTGGTTCCGGCAGCCTTGGCTTTTCTCCCTCGGCAACGGGTTTCACTCCGGTTGTGGCTTACTTCGCTGCAACGCTCAAGAACCCACCCTCAACTTCCGTCCAAGTTTCGGTTGCCGCAGTTGGTTCGCAAGTCTCGTGGACGGCGCGGTCGATAAAGTTCACGCGCGTCTGCGGCACGGATTACTCGGGCGGCTCTTCGCCTTACGACAAGGTTTCAGTGGACGGCATGCCCCTTCCGCTTTCGGCGTCCATTCCCTCAACTGCGTGCACGCACGCAGGAGGCTCGCTTGCAGGCGGGCAGCCTGACGTTGCCGGCTATGTCTTGCTTGAGCCAAACGTCGGCCTTGCTTCCCTTGTGGCATCCCAATCGCTTGACGGCACTCTCCGCATAAGCATTTCCGAAGATGGCGCGTCGGTTGCTTCCCGAAACGCGGTTGCAAACATCGTGACCAAGGCAGGGTTGTCTTCCTCCGCGCTCGTGCTTGCCGACGAAGGCCAACAGGCGTCGAGTGGTTCTGCAGGTACTTCCGGTTCTCCCGACGTTCTCCCGTCACTCATCCAGTTCCAGCCGCCGTCGGGAAGCAGGTCGACGGACTTCGTTGCAACCGATTCTTCAGGCACCAACTGCGACGCTGCCGGAATTGCCGCAACAACAAACGAATACAACGCATACCTTCAATGCACTCAGACTGCGGGCTGCACTTACCACTGGCCCTCGGGAGGCACAAGTTCTCTTTGCCACAATGGCCTGCTTCGTCTGCACTACTCGATTCAAGTGTTTAAGTCAATTTCAACAGGAGCCCAGCTTGCTTTCAGCGCCTCGCCGGCAGGCGCGGTTCAAGTTGGCAAGGTATTTTACCGACATGCGGGCGCCGCCAGTTTCACACAATTGGACGCTTCAGGCAGCGTGGGCGGATTAAACTCCGGCGATGTACTCGAAGCTTGGGTGGAGCTGATTCCCCTGCAAGGCGGCCTCTTCACGGCTTCGCTTTCGCTCCAGTCAGGCCAAGCCACGCTCTCAACTGCAACGGAGTTGGTTGGCGTCAGCCAGACAATAAAGCGGGAGGCGACTTTGTTCGACTACCCCGGTGAATGCGATTCAGTCACCAACGTGCAGCCCGAAGCTGCAACCGGCTTGTTCAAGCTTCCCTGCACCATGCTCGTCATGAAGGCAAGTCCCGTAATGCCTGCTGACGCGGTAGTCTTAAATTACAAGGCGGGTTCCGGTCCTGCGTGCTCATTCGGCTTTGCAGGCTCGCACGACTGCCTGTCCATCGACCCCCTTCCCCAGCCGCTTGCAGGCGCGTCCTCGAGTTACGCAATCAAGCTCGACTTGACAAACCCCTTGTGCAGCCACCACGTTATCGGGAACAAGATGGCAAATGCCAATCCCGACGGCAGTGCCGATTCGTCGATTTCGCTCGGCTGCACGGGCGCTCCGACGGCTCCAACAGTTTTGCCGGTAAAAATCGCCTTCCTTCCAGGAAGCGCCTTGGCCGCAGGCCCAATTGCAACGGCTTTCACCGACTCGGCAGGCCATTCAGTTGCGCTTGACCCGCAGCCATGGGTTGTCGTTGACAAGCAGCAGCGGCTTTCGCAGAGCGGTTCCCGGACCATTACCGTGCAGATGGGCGCGGGCGGCTCCTCGCAGCAGCTGAGTTTCACAAGCGGCACAGAAGGCCGCATCCAGGTAATCAACGTGCCGTTGGCCGTTGCCAATTCCGGGTCAATCCAATTTTTTGAAGGCGCTTCGGCAACTCCCGCCAGCCAAATTCCCCTCACGGATATCTACAAGACGATTTTCTCCAACTTCTACGGCCGTCCCACCAATTCCATCACCGACGCATACTTTAGGGCTGGCGCTTACAAGGCCGCGCTCCAGACGACGTGGCGCAGCGGGCAGGGAAGCGTGCAGTACTGCGTCCCCGGCACTGAAACTTTCTACAACCCCGACGGTTCGACTACGACTTTCGCCGCCAAATTCCCCGACAAGCTCATTCCCGGGTCTTTTGGCATTACGGCAGGCATCAGTGCCAGTTTTGCGACGCAGTTGTATTGCGTCCAGTCTGCGGACGACCCTGCTTTTGTTTACTACGCGCAGGTTTGCGACACGCAAGTCACTCCCTGCACGCCCTGCTCGGCTCGTTCGTGCACCGCGCCTACCGACGTCGCCGCAACCGCCGCCTGCACGCAGCAGGGAGTTGCCCGCGCCTGCGCAAGCGAGTGCCTGCCCAACGCGCAGGGAGGCGGCTTTTCCGCAACAATCCAAAAAACCGCTGCCGCCGACCAGTTCTTTTACGACGGCTCGCAGGCCCAGAACTGCGCTGCTTACGCGGGGACCGCGCAAGAAACTACCTACTGCAGCTTCACGTGCACCAACTCCTGCAGCGACTCTTCCTACTGCGACGCCAACTGCCCCGCAACTGGCAAGCGCTCTGCGGAAATAAACTGCAGGCAGACTCTTGACATCACGAAGGGCGACGTGCAGGAGGGCTTTGGCGGCTTGTCAGTCAATCCGAACCACATAAAGCAGTTTTACATCGGGGCAGTAACGCTGCCTGCAAACAGCTTCGGGGTAGGGTGGCCTTTGGCTGCCTTCAAGCCCCAAGGCGGCGTTGAGTTCGTCACTGCATACAATTACCGCGATTCTGCAACTGCGGCTTCGCCCGGCGTTTCGTGGGTTGACAGCATCACTTGCGTCGACTCCGCCAACATTCGCGCCGCCGTAATCTCCGCCTCGCTTTCCGGCACAAACGCCGACGCAATCGTCTCCGCGACCGCCCTTCTGTCGCCCCTCACACTGCCTTCCTCCCAGTCTCCGGGAAGCTCCTGCAGGCTGTCGCTTTCAAACAACGCGTGCCTGCCGCTTTACAGCTTCTCTTCAACCTCAAGCGGCAAGTGCGTCAACTCGCTTGCTTACGCAACTCAAACTCCTTACGAGTTGCTTGACGGCTCGCCGTACTACCTTACTTCGGCGTTGTCGCAGGATTACTTTAGCATCCCGCGCACTGGCTCTTCCTCTCTTTACATCACCCCCTCAGGCAACATAGTGAAGTTCAAGCCTGTTGAAAGTGCGGGAAGCGGAGGGAGCGATACTTGCGAGTTGCTCCCTTATGTAACCTATTCTTTCTCCGGCTTTCCCAACGAGGCAAAGGTCTCCTCAACCGACGGCGTTTCAGAATCCATCTGCAACAGGAACATTGCCGCCCCGGCTTTCGGCCCGTTCGCACCGGCAGGCGCATGTCACTATGGCGGAAGCTGTTTCAACACAGCGGCTCCCCTGTCCGTGAGGCTGGGTGCCGGCAGGTCTTGGTCGCCTTATGCTAAACGGTTCTCTGCTCTTCACGGCGGTCCTC
>CAZPDD010000104.1:0-3914 GCA_964585235.1 Microcaldota archaeon
TTCTCAGGAGCACAAGCCCCCGCACGTGAAGGCAAAGGGCCTGTTTTTTTACGACGACCTGATGAGCATCATCGACGACAATACGGCGGGCCAGGCAATCTACGAAAGCGACTGGTTTGGCCAATGGGGCACTTACAAGGCGAAAAAGCACGGGCAGTTTCTCAAGCTAGACGCTTACGAAACGCTGTTTTTGATGCGCCACGGCGGCTACAAGCTCAACGTCAAGGAACGAAAGCTCGTCGAGGAGGCGGTCAAGAGGCGGCCGGACTTTCTCTCCCTTTACGAAGTTTACGAGGACTGGCGGCTGCGCGGCTTTGTCCTAAAGACGGGCTTCAAGTTCGGCACGCACTTCCGGCTTTACTTCCCCGGCGCAAAGCCCACGCTCTTGAACGAGGAGTGGATGCACAGCAAGCACGTCATCCACGTCTTTCCGCGTGGCAGCAAGATGCTCATCAGCGAGTGGGCTCGCGCCATCCGCGTCGCGCACGGGGTTCGAAAAACTTTCATCCTCGCCATTCCCGGAAAAGAAGAAAATGAGACGAAGGTCGACCTCGACTTTTTGCTTTACCACCGCAGGAAGGGCGGGCTGATTGAAAACCCGCGGGAGGACAGGCCGCGCTTTGTCATGCTCGCGCTTTCGGAAGAGGAGGAAATCGGCGGCGCGGAGCTTGCCTCCGCCATCGAGCAGGCGAAAAAACTCGGCCTTGACCTCATCCTGAGCATCTGCGACCGCGAGACGAGCGTGACTGACTACCGCGTCAAGCGCCTCGAGCTTCCCGGAAGCGAATACGAGTACTACGAAATCGAGTGGATACAGCCTTAGTCCCTCAATCCCGTTAGCCTCGAATGAAAACAAACGTCCTTGCCTAATGCCTTTAATGTTTCCTCTAGACGCTCTTCTGGAATCAGGTGCAAATCCCAGTTGCAGGTGAGGGCGAAATGGCTATAGCCGCGCCTAAGCTGCCTGAAGGGCGGAAACTTACGGCGGCCAACAGTCCTTGCGTTTAACCCATATGGAATACGACGGGCTAGATCCAGGGCATGAGCGTCCCGCGTTGTTTCGACAAGCTGTCTGAAAACCAACCTTTTCTCTTTTCGCTCTGCGGGGGTAAGGCGGCCAAAAATCCGGGGGAAGTGACCGTTTAACCGGTCTAAATCAGCTTCAGACACTATTGCAGCTTCAACTGCCTTGCGCAAACCCGGCCGGAGATCCTCACGCCTTATGACAAGGACTTCGTGTTGCATTGGGACTTTTCCACGCATTTAACCACGCTTGTCGAATCGAATACCTGAATAACCTCGTTTTTATAATGCTTTCCGGCGCTAAACGCTATTCGTCAAAGGGGAGATTTCACTTGGAGAAAACACGCGAAATGCAGCAGCAAAAACAGGAAAGGCACGGCGGCCAGTTCTGGGCTGACCAGATTGCACGCGAAGTGAAGGACGCCCCAAGCGGCAAGCACATAGTGAGCGATGCCAAGACGCCAAGCGGTCGCATCCACGTGGGAAGCCTGCGCGGGGTAATCATCCACGACCTTATGTACAAGGCGCTTCGCGACGCCGGCAAGAAGGCGGAGTTCGTCTACCGCTTCGACGACTTTGACCCGATGGATTCGTTTCCCGCCTATTTGCCCAAGGAATTCGAGGCGTACATGGGCAAGCCGCTTTGCAACATCCCTTCCCCCGAGCCGGGCTTCGATAGCTTCGCCCAGTTTTACGCGGTCGAGTTCCAAAGCGTGTTCGAGGCAATGGACTGCCATCCGCGCATTGAATGGTCTTCACAGGATTACCGCAAGGGATTGATGGACGAAGTGCTCAAGACCGCAATTGAAAAGGCCGAGAAAATCCGCGAGATTAACGAGCGCATCAGCGGCGGCAAGAAGCAGGGGAATTGGCTGCCAATCCACGTCGTGTGCGACGGGTGCGGACGCATTGGTACGACGCAGGCAAGTGATTTTGACGGCGCTACTGTGAAATACACTTGCGCAGGTGCGAAGTACGCAACTGGCTGCGGCCATTCGGCTAGGAAAAGCCCGTTTCACGGCGGCAGCAAGCTCACTTGGAAGGCCCACTGGGCCGCGCAATGGAAAGTCTATGCCGTGACTGCAGAAGGCGAGGGAAAGGACCACGCGACCGTGACCGGCTCCCGCGCGGTTGCAAACGCAATAAGCAAGGAAGTGTATTCTTACGAGCCGCCTTTTGACCAGCCCTATGAGTTCTTCCTAGTGGGGGGCAAGAAAATGAGTTCCAGCAAGGGAGTGGGAACAAGCGCAAAAGATATTGCACAAACCCTTCCTCCCGAGCTTTTGCGCTTTTTGCTCGTGCGCTACAAGCCACGGACTGCAATCAACTTCTCGCCAGAAGGCGAGACGCTGCCGCGGCTTTACGACGACTACGACGCCTTTGCCGAGACTTACTTCGGCAGGCGCAAGAGCCGCGACCCCGACGAGCCGCGCATCTTCGAGCTTTCGCAAACAAGCGGTGGAAAGCCCAAGGACTTTTTCAAGCCTCAGTTTTCATTAGTTGCCTCACTCTTGCAGGCGCCGCACGTGAACGTGCGCACCGCGGTTGAAAAGCTGAAAGGCGCGCCTTTGACGATGGATGAGGAGGGCGAGTTTGAGAAACGCATGAAGACTGCCAAGACGTGGCTTGAGAAGTACGCAGGGGAAGAGCACAAGCTGCGCATCTTAGAGCACGCGGGCGCGGTGAAGATTTTCAGCGCCCTTGCGCCGGAGATGCAAAAGGCCTTGCACGAGTTCGGGGACTTCGTCAGCGAGCCTTCCGCGCCGGGCGAGCGCGGGCAGGGTGAGATGGTCAAGGCGCTGTGCGTCAAGCACGGCGTCGAGCCCAAGGCGTTTTTCGAAAGCGCGTACAAAATCTTCCTCGGGAAGGAAAGCGGCCCGCGCCTCCTGCCTTTCCTCAACGCGCTCGAGCGGCCATTCGTCGCGCAGAGACTCAAGGGAGTCGTGTAATGTTTTGGCGCCCAAGGGCATCCAATAGGGTTTTATGCGTTTCACGGTATTCTTACTGTAGTTTTAGAGGTATTAGCGAATGGTTCAGGCTGAAGTAAACATAATGACTGCGGGTCACGTCGACCACGGGAAATCAACCCTTGTTTCTAGTTTAACCGGCATTTTCCCCGACACTCACAGCGAGGAGATAAAGCGCGGCATCACCATCAAGCTCGGCTATGCCGATGCGTGGATTCGCCAGTGCCCGCAGTGCAACCCCCCGCGCAACTTCACAACCAAGGAAAAGTGTTCAACTTGCGGCAGCGCGACGAAGGAAGCGCGGCGAGTCAGCTTCTTGGATGCGCCGGGGCACGAGACGCTCATGGCAACGGTTGTGGCGGCAAGCAGCATTGTTGACGGTGCGCTTTTCATCGTCGCCGCGAACGAAGAGTGCCCCCAGCCGCAGACGCTCGAGCACTTGATGGTGCTTGAAGCCGCGAAAGTCAAGAACCTCGTTGTGGTGCAGAGCAAGGTCGACCTTGTTGACAAGGTTGCGGCGGCAAAAAACCATTCTCAAATAAAGGCGATGCTCAAGGGTACTGCTTACGAAAACGCGCCCATCGTGCCAATCAGCGCGATAAACTCAATCAACCTTGACTCCCTTGCATATGCAATCCAACAATTCATCCCCACTCCCACAAGAGATGCGTCGGCCGAGCCGCTTATGTACGTGGCGCGAAGTTTTGACGTCAACCTGCCGGGCATCGGCGTTGACAAGATTGTGGGAGGCGTGCTTGGCGGAAGCATCGTGCACGGCGTGCTGCGCGAGGGCGAGGAAATAGAAATTCTGCCCGGCTTTTTGCAAGTGAAGAAGGAAAGGGAGAGCTACCATCCGCTCAAGACGAAGATTGTTTCGCTAAACGCCGGCGGCAAGGTGCAGGAGGCCAAGGCAGGCGGCCTGGT
>CAZPDD010000105.1:0-3848 GCA_964585235.1 Microcaldota archaeon
AAAAGCATTACAGATAGCATCGCGCCCATTGCGCCGCCCATAAGGCCCGCCATCAGGCCCTCAAGCACGCCCATCACGCTGCTGCGCGAGCCGGCAAGAGCCCCAAAACCCATTCCAAGGCCAATGCCTGCAAGCGAACCGGCGAACATGCCGTTGGCGGCGCCTGCAAAAGCTCCTGCGAGAAAACCGCCGGCCATGCCGATTGTCATGCCTACCATCATGCCGCACATGCAGGAAAAAGGCTGCTTGAATGCAAGGTAGTGCGCAAGGCCAGCGTAGCAGACAGCGGCGGCGAATGCGGCGAGTGAAAGCATCGGCAGGAACGGCCTTGATTGCTGGGCTAAGGGCGGCAAAAGCCATGCGACGGCCACCAACAGTTGCATCGCAAGCAGGGAAGCCAATGACGATTCCAAAATCCTGCGCTCAACCGCGAACTCCGGCGCGCCGGAAACCACTTTTGCAAGCAGCTTCAGGGGACGTACTGCCGACCCCCGCGACATTTCCCTGCCTTCAACGCCATAACCGCCTTCAACCAGCGCGTCCTTGAATGCCTGCAACTGCGCCTGCGAATGGAAGCCAACCACAACCGAACCAAGAGAGTAGTCAACTGACTTTATTTCACAGCCGTTGCGGGAAGCGATGCGCGAGACTGCCTTTGCGCACGAATCGCACTCTAATCCAGTTACCTTGAGAGTTTCTTCCATTGTTGTCTTTCACCCATTTATTGCTAAAGCGCTTGATAGAGCCCATAGTAGACCAATGCAACTGAAGCAAGTGCGAACACCACCCCGTAAGCTGAGAGGAAGTAAAGCGACTGGACGCCAAGGAAGTACGCCGCAAGCGGGGGGCAAACCGGGCAGGCGCTTGAAAGAAATCCCAGCGAGCCGCCGGCAACTCCTGCGGCGCAGGTTTTCGCGCCAAACTCGCGCGAATGCAGCCAAACCGCGGCAAGCATTCCGCCGCCCAACGCAAGCAAGGTTAGGAGCATCGCCGCAAGCGGCTCTAGGCCAAGCGGGTTGAGCTGCAGCGTGCCGAGCACGAAAAAGTTTGCGGTAGTTGAGTAGACCGCAAACAAGGCAACCGAAGAAAGGACGAAGGCTGCTGCAAAGCGCGGCTTGGACAAAATGGCCGAAAGCGAACCGAGGCGCCGGGGTAAGCTCTTCATTTCCTTTTTCCTTCCCTTTAGCTTGCCTCAAGAACGCCGCGGAACATCCTCATGGAACAGCTGTACTCAAACCTGCCGGGCGGGGGGGTGAATTCGGCGACTTTCTCCTCGCCATTGCGGGAAACGAGCTGTATTCCGAAGTCGCGCATGACAAACGCGGCGCCGCAGCCCGCGTTAGCGTCGGCGGAAAAACGAAGGCGCACGGGCTTGTTCGCCTGCACTTTAATCAAGGGCTGGTCGTAGACCCCGGTTTCAAGCGCGCGCACGCTCACTTCCTGCACCCCCGAAGCAACGGGGGAGGCTTGCACCGCGATTGGCAAGTTTCTTTCACTACCCGCTTGTTGCGTGCCAGCCGAGGTCGTAGAAAACACGCCTGAAGCCATTAGCACCGCTAAGACCGCCAGGACTGCGAAGGAAAGGGCCAAAAGCAGCGTTGCGTTGCCACGCCGCAATGCCGGCCAGCCCACCGCCAAGCGGTTTAAAATGTTTTTCACCATATATTTCATAAGCTGAAACAATACTTATTGGTTGATGAAACAATTGTTTCAAGTAATGAAACGTCAGGCGGATGAAGGTAGATGAAGCAACTTACGATTAGGAAACGCGTTGCCTTGGCGACATCCATAATTGTTGCCTTCCTCCTGCTTTTCTTCATACTCGTCTTTACCTACAGCTTTCCCGAAAGCACACCCGCCTCATTCAGGGTGTTCATCCGCTACCACTTCGAGTTCATGATTTTGATGGTGGGCCTTGGCGTAGTTGCCGGGGCGGCCATCTTCAAGCTCATGAGCGAGGAGGTGGAAAGCGCGGAGAAGGAGTCGCAAGTCAATGCTGAGCTGGCGCTTTCTCTCCTCAACCCGGACGAGCGCAAGACAGTCAAGCTGCTGCTTGAGCGCGCCGGCGAGTGCCTGCAGGCAGATATTTCTAGGCTTGAGGGAATGACGCGGCTGAAGGCGCATCGCATTGCAAACGGATTGAGTGCAAGGGGAGTTGTCTCTCTTGAAAAGCGGGGGAAGACCGTGGTTGTGAAGCTTGCGGATAACGTCAGGCAGGCGCTAGTGCCTGCGTAGGAAGTGGACTGTGTTGAGAATTGCCTTGCTGCTTGCGTTTTCGCTGCTGCTGGGGCTGGCAGCCGGCCACGGCTTTGTCGAGCTTGCCGACGACAACCACTTGATTTCAATTTCCATGGCGCCGCTTGCGCCAAACGCCAGGGAGAAGCAAACCGTACTCATCTCGTTCGTCTACAACGATTCGCTCATGACCGAGCCGCTGCAGGCGAACTTGAGCGTGGTGAAAAACGGCAGGCAAGTGCTTTTCCAAAGCAAGCGAGTGGCCGGGGGCGTTGGCAGCTTCGAGTTAACTTACCCCGAGGAGGGAGTTTACGAAGTGTTCATCACTTTTGCGACTGAAAGTAAGCCTGGCAAAGTTTACGCTCCGGAGGACATTTTCGTGCAGGTCAAAAACGGCGGTTCCGGCCAAGTCGCTATCAGTTGGCCGCAGACGGCAGCCGCCCTTGTCTTGGCACTTCTCGCAGGCTTTGCCTTTGGAAAAAAAACAAAATAAGACTAAAATGGATTAAAGTGAATCAAGAACCTGCCTGGCGTGGCCCTTGGGCGTCACGCCGAGGAAGATTTTCCTGACGCGGCCATCAGGGCCGATGACGAAAGTGTTGCGAAAAACGCCGTCGTACTCCCTTCCTGCGAATTTCTTGCGCCCCCAGCTGCCGTACGCCTCGAGGACTTTGTGCGACGGGTCGCTTAGGAGAAGGAAATTCAGGCCGTACTTTTCCTCAAAACGCAAGTGCGACTCACCCGAGTCGGGGGAAACTCCAATTATTACCGCGCCGCGCTTGATAATTTCCTCCTGCGCGTCGCGGAACTCGCACGCCTCGGTCGTGCAGCCGGGCGTGTCGTCCTCGGGGTAGAAGTAAAGCACGACTGTTTTGCCGGCAAAGTCCGAAAGCGAATGCAGATTGCCGGCCTTGTCGGGTAAGGAAAAATTAGGGGCCTCATCGCCTTCCTTCAACACCACAACCACCACCTCAATCAAAACGCCGGGGAGGAGATTCGAACTCCTGAGCCCGTGAGGGCACTGGTTTTCCTGCGGCGGAAATTGGGAAAGCCCCACTCGCGCTTTTACGCAACGGTGCTATTTCAAGACCAGCGCAATAACCACTCTGCCACCCCGGCATAACAGCTTTTAGTAAACAAGTAAATTAAATAGAGCGCGGGACAATGGGTTCATATGCAAACTGAGTACAAACCAATGCAGCCATCAGACGTTTTCAGAGAGCGCGTCGTTGGACGTACGAGAGCGATGCTCTCATTATTTACCCGCTGGAGCGAAGAAAGAATCCGAGAGGCGGCAGAGGAAGCTGCATCGAGGTCAAAAATAGACCCCGAAACAAAGAGCAAGGGCGCGGCAAACAAAATAGAAATGTTCTTTCCTGACGAAGATGTCGGGAATGCCACAATCGACCATGAGTTGATTCACCATCTTTCACTTGGAAGAGATGACCTGGCCACGGCGCAGGCCTGGAGTAGTTATGCGCAAACTCCCCAGTACCAAACTTCAGAAACCGGATTTACTCAAAATCACAAGGAAATAAGCAAGGCCTTCTCAAGATCCGCATTAAAAATAGGCGGGGAATACGACGACTGGGAAAAGACGCCTCCTCGAAGCG
>CAZPDD010000106.1:0-3792 GCA_964585235.1 Microcaldota archaeon
CGTCTCTTAGCGGTAACGTAATCATAGCAAAGCATCGCAAATATCCCGATTCCGTCCACGTCGCTATTCCAAGATCAAGCTCGAAACTAAACGTCGAATTCAAAAGAGCATTCAAGGGTATGAGGAGAAATTCAATAACGCGCCTGCAAGCGCTAGGAACTCACCAAATCTACAGGCTTCGCCTCCCTGCGGGCCGAAATTACGACCGCTGGATAGAGGAAGTTAGTCGCAACGTAGCCGGCCTTTACCGCGAGTTTGCTAAAACTTCATCTCAGCGGGCTAAAACTTAAGGTGGGGTCGCCGAGATTCGGACTCGGATCAGCAACTCCCGAAGCTGCCAGCATACCAGGTTGGCCCACGACCCCGATTAAAATAGTTAAGCCGGACATAAACTAATTTAATGCGTAGGGTAAGGGCCCGTAACTCAGCCTGGATAGAGTGCCTGCCTTCTAAGCAGGAAGCCCGGGGTCCAAATCCCCGCGGGCCCGCTTCACTTCCTTTTCGCGCCTGCCCTTAGCTTGTCCGCAGTTGCTACAGTGCCAAGGACCCCGCCCAGACCCATCGTCTCGACCGCGGTCGAGGGGACGATGACAAGCGCGCCTTTTTCCTTCAGGCCCTCGTAAAGCATGTTCATGCCGCGCAAGTGCATTGCATTCGGGTCGCTGCCGTAAATCTTTGCGGCATCCTTGAACTTCTGGGCTATCTGAAGCTCGGAATCGCCAAGAATCACGCGCGCCTGCCTCTCTCGCTCCGCCTGCGCCTGGCGGCTCATAGCATCCTGAAGCGCGTCGGGAATTATCACGTCGCGGATTTCCACGCTCGAGACTGCAACGCCCCAGTCTTCAGTGCGCGCGTCAATGATGCGCTTGAGCTCCGCGTCGATTTTGTCCCGCGCGCTAAGCATGTCTGCAAGCACCGTGCGGCCGATGACTTCACGCAAGGCCGTTTGTGAAGCCCAGTTTACCGCGTCGACGTAATTCTCGACTTCCAAGGCCGCCTTCTGCGGGTCAGTCACTTTCCAGAATAGGACCGCGTCGACGTTGACCGGCACAGTGTCTTTGGTGAGCGTCTGCTCCGCCTTGAATCCGGAAGTTACCGTGCGCAAGTCAATCCAGTAGACAACCGAATCAAGTATAGGAATGACGAAGAACAGGCCCGGGCCGAGCACGCCGCGGAACTTGCCGAGCCGCAGCACAACCGCACGCTCCCACTGGGAAGCGAGCTTGGCTGAGGAAGCGACTAGCAGCGCGACGACAACGCCGGCAACGAGGTAAAGCCCCCCGCCGCCTGCTGCGCTTATGACTGCGAAAACGCCCATTACCACAAGGAACAGGAGGATAGAAACGGAGTTGACGTCAGCCACCAAAACCACCTTGGAAAATAGTTGGCGGAGCAAATATATAATGCTGCAGTGGCAAAAAAGCTCTCGTGAAAAAACTTGATACGGGACTGCTGGACGCGCAGCTTGACGAGGCGACAGGCGAATTGTGGCTGGGGGGCGAAAAATTGCCTCCGGGCGTGCGCACCATTGGCGACATGGAAGCCGTGATTGCCGACAAGAAGTTTTTGAAAAGCGCCGACGCAACACAACCGGCCTATTTCATGTACCGCAACATTTGGCGCAAGGAAGACGACAAGGTTTTCAGCGGGGTGGGCTACGACATCACAGTCATCCTTCCTTCGCCGCTTGGCAGGGAGTTGAACAAGACCCTTGGCCACTACCACGCGGTTGACGGGCACTCGGGACACGGCCATACTTTCCCGGAAGTGTACGAAGTGCTGCAAGGCAAGGCGATTTACGTGCTGCAGAAGCTCAGCGGCACGAACTACGTGGGCAAGGCAAGCGGGGAAATCGACGAGTTCATCGCAATTAGGGCAAGCGAGGGTGAAAAAGTAGTCATCCCGCCGGACTACGGCCATGTGAGCATAAACGCCTCAACAAGCGAGGCGCTTGTGATGAGCAACGTGCCCGACGGCTCTGTTGGAAAGGGAGATTACTCGCTTTTCCGGAAAATGCACGGCGCTGCCTACTTCTTCAATGATGATGGAAGCATAGTACCCAACCCCGCCTACAAGGACGCGCCGCCAATGCAGCGCTTTACCGCCGGCGAGTGGAAGCCAAATGAAAAAATGGCGGGCTTGAAGGAAAACCTCTACGCGGCCTTCCTGCACGACCCCGGCCGCTTCAAGTGGCTGCTTGAGCCGGATGCCTTCTTTTAAAGAGGCCGTCACGTGACGGCAGCAAGTTGATGGCCTGCGGCAGCCTAATTGCTTCGGGTGATTAGAAAATGCCCGATTTTGACCTTATTGCCTTTGCCGGAATAATCTTGCTCGTGATGCTTTTGTGGCAGGCTGCGCCGAAGGAGGCCGAGACGCAAAGCGCTCCCGTGGACGTATTCCAAAAGCGCGGCTGAACCCGGACGGGGGTAGCGCGGCCTTAAGCCTGGCTTGGCCGGTGCCTGCTAATTGGGCGATACGCACTTTATTGTTTCGCTGCCTAAGTGATTTGGCGAAAAAAAATGATTGAACACGACTTTGCGCTGCCTTTTGCCGAGCTGAGCAAGGCCAGCGTGGCAATTGCGGGCGGCAAGGGGGCGCAGTTGGGCGAGCTTACGGCCGCAGGCATTCCAGTTCCGCCGGGCTTTGTCGTCACCACGCATGCTTTCGGCGAGTTCATGAAGGAAAACAAGCTCGAGGAGAAAATAGCTAAGGTTCTTGCGGCAGTCGAGCCCCACGACACCGACAGCGTCAATGCGGCGAGCGAGAAAATCAGGGAAATGGTGTTGAAGGGCAAGACGCCGCTTGAGGTCGAGCAGTCGATTGCCAAGCACTACAGCGACCTTGGGGCGCGCTTTGTCGCGGTAAGAAGCAGTGCAACTGCCGAGGACGCAAGCGCCGCAAGCTGGGCCGGCGAGCTTGACACTTACTTGAACACAACCGCCGAGACGCTATTGGAAACCGTGAAAAAGTGCTGGTCGTCGCTTTACACGCCGCGGGCGATTTTCTACAGGTTTGAGAAGGGATTGGCGAATACGTACGTGAGCGTTGGCGTCGTCGTGCAGAAGATGGTGGAAAGCGAGGTCAGCGGAGTTGCCTTCACCGTAAACCCTGTTACCCAGGACAGGACGCAGATGATTATCGAGGCAGGCTGGGGCCTTGGCGAGGCGGTTGTAAGCGGCGCGATTACTCCCGACAACTACGTTGTTGACAAGGCCGAGGAAATGCTTCTTGACGTCACTGTAGCAGAACAGGAGAAGATGATTGTGAAGAAAAGCGAGAGCGGCGGCAGCCACGAGGTGCCGGTGCCGCACGAAAAAAGAGGCAGGCAAAAACTCGCGGGAAAGTCAATCCTCGAGCTTGCTTCAGTGTGTAAGAGGATTGAGACGCATTACGGAAGCCCGCAGGACATTGAGTGGGCGTTTGAGGGCGGCAAGTTCTACATCGTGCAGGCGCGGCCCGTGACTACATTGAAGTGACGTTCGGCGGGCCTGCTTCGCATTCAGGCAAGTTTTACTATAAGTACGGTAGCGTCGTCCGGCCTTGTTTCAGTATACCGTGAAATTGGGCTTAGCCACCGCTCATACCAGGGTTTTTGCGCCCAATAATCCTTGGCTGGTTTTGAATTGCGTTCCTGCGATTTCCGGGTTATGTGCTTCGCCAAGTCCATGAGGTTTTCAGGGCCGTAGTCTATCTCATCCCTGAGGAATTTAAGCGGATTCTGTGCAGAAATATGCACGCCGTCACTTGTCAAAAGTAGATATACTTCATTGCCGAATAACCCCCTCAGCCTTG
>CAZPDD010000107.1:0-3770 GCA_964585235.1 Microcaldota archaeon
CCCCAGGTGGACAGCATAAACCGCCTGCGCACGCTGAGTGTCTGGGAGGACCTAAACTTCCTTGCAATTGCCGTCATTTTCCTCATGCTCGGCTCCCAAATCCAGGCGCGCAATGCCATGCCATTCGTAGGCGTGGGCATTCTCATTTCCTTCGCCTTCCTCTTCATCGTCCGGCCGCTCACTGTTTTCGTAAGCATGTCGTTTGACCGAACTTTTTCCTTCCGCGAAAAGGCGCTGCTCGCGTGGCTCGGAAGCCCGCGGGGAAGCGTCTCTGCAGCCCTCGCATCCATCATAGTGTCGAAGGCCGCGGAAGGCGTCTTTCCGGCGGCTGAGGCCCAGGTAATCTTCAACATCATCATCGTAGTGATAACCGTCACGATAGTCGTGACGAGCCTGACTGCAAGCAAGGCGGTCAAGCGCCTGCTTGGGGCTGTGGAGGATTCGGTAGAGGACAATTACCGCAGGCTTTCAACGGAGCTGAAGACAATGAGCATCGCCGCCCGAAGCCTGCGCGAGCAGTGGAAGGCCGGCGTGATCAGCACGCGCATGTACGAGGAGATTAACAACGAGCTTGCCAAGAGCGTCGAAAGCATTGAACGCCAGATTGCGGAAATCGCGGCGAGCGCTCCGTGGCTTGCCCAGAAGGCGCGGGCGATAAAGGCCAAGGAGGTTGTCATTGCCCAGTTGAATGCGCTTGAGAATGCCTATGAAAACCGCGAGATAACGGAGAAGGAGTACTTGCAGCTTCACGAGAAGTTCCAAAGCCAGATAGACCGGCTTGACGAAATCAGCGAATCCGAGCCCGAGCACCCGCAGCCGCCAAAGCCCGAGGAGGCTGCGCCGGCGCAGCATGCCCGGACCGAATCCGCGCCGGCGCCTTCGCAGCAGGCTGAAAAAACCCGCGAACAAGATAAGTCCATGCGCAGCAAGCGCAGGAAGGGAAAACGCGTGAAAAGAAAATGAAGTCAACCTTGAGCGTTGAAATGCCGAGCGATTCCGTCGCAAAAGCCGCTGTCGTTACTATGGGCGCGGCCGCAGTGCGGGGAAAAGCCCAAGTCAAGTGTGTTGCGAGGGGGAGCGTGTTTGAGGCAACAGTCCAGGCGGAGTCTTTCGCCTCATTGCGCGCTGGCACGACGAGCCTGCTGCGAGACCTGAAAGTCTTCCTCGACTCGGCGAAGGCAGTTGGTGTGGCGCAACCAAAAAAGTAGCTTATTAACTCTTTTTCCCCCAAACTAGCTTATGGAATTGAGCGAGGAGTCCCGCCAGGACATCATGGAATTTCAGAACCTGCAGCAACAGCTTCAAATGGTTTTGATGCAGAAGCAGCAAATCCAGCTTCGCCTGGCCGACTTGCAGCGGGTTGGCGAGGAGATGGGCAAGTCCGCGCCGGAAGCGAAGTTCTTCCGCAGTATAGGCTCTGTGCTCGTGCCCAAGGACAAAAAAGAGCTTGAGGTTGACGTAGGACAGGAAAAGGAGTCGCTTGAGGCCCGCGCAACTCTCCTTGGCAAGCAGGAGGGCAAGCTCAGCGAGCGGCTGATGGCGCTTCAGCAAAAACTCCAGAAGCTCGAGCGCGGCTTTTCCCTGGGCCAAGGCGGGGCGGGCGAAGGCGCGTCAGTCAGCAAGGGCGCAAAGCCAAACCGCAGCGTCCAATGAGCTTTTCTTGGCGCCAACCGGTTTTTTATTAACTCCATTTGCGTAATGCTTTTTATGCCCGTAAAGCAATTCCTCTCCCGGCTGCGCAGGCTTCGCGGCCGCACTCTCATTACATTCCACGCGCTTGGTGACATTGATGCGGTCGCAAGCGGCCTTGCGCTGCAAACTGTAGTGCCTAACTCGGACGTCAAGGCCGTCGGAGGAATTACCGCAGGAACGCGACACCTGCTTGATGAATTGCATCTTAAGCAACCTCCCCAAATTACTTCCGCTGAGGAAGTTAGGCACTACGACAACATCATCCTCTGCGACGTTAGCAACCCCGACCTCCTCGGCGACTACGGTGCTGAAATCGCAAAATTCAGGGGCCAAAAGCTTTCCATCGACCACCACCTGCACAACAAGCTCCTCAAGCTCGACGCCCACCTGATTGAATACACCCGCAGCTCGAGCAGCGAAATAGTCTTCGAGCTGCTCAGGCACTCCGGAAAAAAAATCTCCGAAAAAACCGCCTTGCTCCTGCTTGCTGGCATCCTTGCCGACAGCGCTTTTTTCAAGAGCGCCACGAAAGACACTTTCGCCTCATTCGCCCACCTTCTAACCCACACCCGCAAGAGCTACTACGACGTTCTCTCGCTCGTACAGCACGAAAAGGATGTCAGCGAAAAAATAGCGTGCCTCAAGGCAGTGCAGGCCGCGAAAATCGAGCGCGTCGGGAATCTTGTCATCGGCTCAACTATTGCAAGTTCTTTCGAGCTCGCCTGCGCCGACGCCCTCGTTGAGTGCGGTTGCGACGTCGCCTTCGCCGCCAACCCAAAGCGAGGCCGAATCAGCGGTGTAAAGCGCGAAACGCTCGAAGGCGTCAACATAGGCAAGGTAATGGAGGCCGCCGGCAAGGCCATGGCCGGCAGCGGGGGCGGGCACGAGAACGTGGGCGGCGCCCGCGGCGATTTAGGTAAAGTCCCAATAGCGCTCGGCTTATGTATTAGCAATACCGTATCTTCTATTCGGAGGTAATGCCCTTTGATTCGCAACTTGCTGGTTCTTTTTGTCCTCGCCCTGCTCCTTACAGGGTGTGCAAGCACCAGCGGCGGGCCGATAAAACTTAAGCTTGGCGAAAGTGCCAAAATAACCGGCTACGGGCCGGAATCCCGCACCTTGGTCAACATAACCGTCTTTTCGGCAAAGTCCTTCGCCGAGAAAGAGTATTTTGACGTACGCTCTTCCAAACCTGAAACGTTGTCCGCCGGACCGGGTTATTCTTTCTACGAGTTTGACGTGGAAGTCAGCAACAAGGGAATGGATTCTTTTGCCTTGGATTCGTTTGATTTTGCCTTGATAGACGCCTCTAATAACCGTTACGACCCACTTGGGTATCTTGGTAAAGACAGTTTAGCCCCGGACTTAGAAAAGCTCAAGCCCGGAGAAAAGAGAAGGGGCGTGCTTATTTTCAAAATCCCAAATCAAAAAGCTACCGGGCTCAAGATAGTTTACGGAATCGGTTACGTCTCCGAATCAAGGCAATGGGTAGTTGAATGGAGTCTTCCATAATCCCTGTTTTTCGCTAAATCGCCCAGCGCTGATAACGGCAAGCTCAAGGCCGCCGCTCAATCTTAGCTATATAGGCACTCTTTGTTGACCTGTGCACGATTTTGCCGTCTCGGCCGAACCTGAACGTGTCGCTGAAAAAAATCCGGTTCGCCTTGCCCCTGTCAAGAACGCCGGTGACTCTTACCTCCCGTCCGTTCACCTTCAAGCTGTGGATGGAGTGGTTGCCATTTAGCCTGCGTTCGTTCAGGTAAAAATCCCTTACCGTCCCAATTCCTCGCATAACTTTGCCAGCCCGCCTGTAAATTATCCTATTTGAAAAAAATCCAAGCGCGGCCTCAACCGCGCCTTCGTCAATTTTCTTGTAGTATTTCCTCACTGTGGTTCTCAACGCGGGCAAGCGAGAGGCCATCTACGCCACCATTACTATTACGCTGGCAACCGCCAGCCCCATCGCAAGCAGTTCTCTTCCGGAAAAGCGGTCGCCCAAGAACAAGTAGGAAAGGACGGCTACCGCGGCGGTGCTTAGCGCGAGTATTCCAGTAACAACCGCCACCTTGCCGGTCGCG
>CAZPDD010000108.1:0-3714 GCA_964585235.1 Microcaldota archaeon
ACGTGGCCGCCGGATGATTCCTTCCTGCCGGCCATGGTGGAAAGCGCCAGTTGGACAAATTGGGTCATGCCCCGCGGGTAAAACCTTGTTTCCTCGCTGTGGCGATTTTCCACCTCGGCTTGCTGCGGGCCGTGGGTGCCGTTGTGAATGAGGTGAGCCAAGTGGGTAATCTGAAAAGCCCGTGCAAGCCGCGTCTTTCCGCTCATCTCGCCACCTATTGTTCCCGGCAGGTTAAGCACCTGCTCGGTGAAAGCAAGCATTTTGCCATTTGGCTTTAGTTCAACTCCCCATCCCTCTGGAACCAACAAGTCCACAACGTGCGGCCTGTGCTCGAACTCGCCCCTGAAAGCAATACCGCCAGCGGCTATGGTGCGCGCCATATGCTCCTTGTCCGGCGCAAGGCCGGCGATTATCCCCGAGACGTTTCGGACGAAATGCCATCCATTTGGCGGGTCAAAGGGCGCCTGCCTTTTGAGTACTATTTTTTCCCGCAGCCCAAGCTTGTAGTTGAAGTGTTTCGGAATCCTGCCGGCGTTGTATCTTACGCCTTTTGGAATTGCCTTGGGGTCAAGCACTAGGGGAATCTTGTAACTCTCGCTTCCGGGCTTGCCGCTTATGTGAAAAAGCCAGATGGTGCCCTCGCGCACTGTCGAGGGATAAACCTTGATGTGGGGGTCAAAAGTGCAGTTTATCGAGCTTTGTCTTATGGCCTCGACATCCACATTAGTGACAAACCCCTGCCTGGCGAGCATCACAAGTTCGCGAGGCCCTAGCTTGCCAGTGCGAAAACCTCCCCCCCCCACGCTGGGCTATTGAAGTCTTTCGTCTTTCAGGCCGCCGTTCTCCGTCTGGCATATCTTATTCTAAACTAGCCACGAGGAGTATAAAAAGTGTGCGTCCCCCAAACGGGGGAGAAAGCCTAGTCGCCCCTGACGTAGAAGCCAACTATGGCGAGGACTACTCCGATGATGCCAAGCGGCCCTGCGTAGGCCGCGTATGGCGCGACTGTCTGGGTTGACGAGCCGAATGGATTTGAAGTCGTTTCCGTCACCGTGTACAGCATCGACACTACCGACGCGATGAGGAAAATCACTCCCAGCATCAAAATCATCCTGTTCATTTTCCAAAACACCTCTTTTTTCAAAGCTTTGAGTTTTTCTTCAAGGTACGTAAACTACTCCCGTGCCGGCGCCCGTCAGGTCGTCGTAATACTCGTACTTGCCTGGCAAGGTGAACGTGTGGTTGTAAGTCTGCCTGCCACCAATCGTCCCGGAGTAAAACTGTTCCGGAGCAGTCCCGCGGCTGCGCACGCTGTGCAGCTTGCCGTCCTGGTTCTCCCACGTTACGGTAGTGCCGGGCAGTACGTCAATCACGCCGGGCTGAAATTGGCTGTAGAGGATGACGACCTTGTTCGTATGAACTGCGTTGCTTGGTGCGGTGCTGGGATAGACTACTTGCGAGCCTCCCCCGTAGTCCGGGGAAGGAGTTGCACTAGGCGCCTGGTAGACGCCCGTGCTCTGCACTGCCAAGTAAAGCACGACCAAGACCGCCAAGGCCACCAACGTAACTGCAGCGAAGTTCTTCATCTCCAATTTCCGTTCACCTCTTCAAAAACAACTGCGACCGGATTTGGGCCGGGGCGGGGTTTTTCCCCCCACCGCCCTCCCCCAAAAATTACCTTCAGCCGCGGCCGCCAGCGCCGCCGACCACGTTGACGATGACGTTCACGACAACAACACGGCCGTTGTCGTCAATGTCGAGGTCAGCCGGCACTTTCACGTCCACATCCACCCTGCCGTCAACGTCCATCGCGACCTTGACGCTCGTGCGGATGCGGCCGCCCTTTACTTCCACGTCCTCCGAACTGCGTTCGTTGATTTCCGCATCCTCTCGCGTCTCGAGGTGCAGCACGGGAGTGAGGATGAACCTGCCCTTGCCCGTCAAGTGCAGCGACTCGTTGGCGTTGAAGTCAAACACCGCGGTTGACGTGTGGTTGGCCGTTACGATGAACTCTCCCTTCACCTTGAGCTCGCCAGACGGCAGCTTGGCCTCGTGCGTCCCGTTTGCATCCGTAACCACGACTTTTGACACGTCGAGGCGGATTTGGGTGTAATTACCGGCCGGTATTTGCGCGTCTGCAAGCAGTGAAGTCTTGCCGCTTGCGTTGAGGGCCATCAGGTCTATTGTCTTTGGCGTGGATGAAACCGTCACCCACCCCTGCGTCTCGCTGTGGACCCTCACGCTGTCGACAGTCACCTTGACGCTTGAAACCGTGCCAACGCTGCCGGTGGGGTCGGCGATGCCGACTACCGCACGGCCGCTGCCGTTAGCGCCGGGCACCAGCCCGCCGCCGATGATGGTGAGCTTGCCGTCGGCGCCGACGTCGAGGTTGGCGTCAGCCGGGATTTTCAAGCCCGCTCCAACGTTGCCGCTGATGTCCATGCCGACCTGAGTGTCGGAGCGGACGCTGCCGCCGCGAATCTCGATGCGGTCATCTCCCTTGGCCACGACCTCGGCGTCGTCACGCGTCTGCACGTGCACGACGGGAGCCATTATGTACTGGCCTTTTCCAGTCACGTGAAGCGACTGGTCGCCGAGAAAGTCGAAAGTTGCGGTTGAAGTCGAGTTCTCATGCACCACTATCTGGCTCGCCATCCTAAGCTCGTTCGAGGGCAGCTTGGCTTCGTGCGTTCCCTGCGCGTCGGTGACGACCACGCTTGAAACGTGCATGCGAATCTGGTTGTAAGTGTCTGCAGACATGTTGGCGTCAGCAATTATGCGCGTGCTCGCGTCGTTCTTCAGCTGCACGAGGTCGTAAGTCTTCGGGGTAGACGAAACCGTAACCCAGCCGCTGGTTGAGCTTTGCGCCTCGACCCTGTCAACCGTCATTTTCACGCTGGTCATGGAGCCGAAGTCTGCCGCGGCATCCTTCATGGCGTAAACCGCCCGGCCGCTGCCCGACTGCGTACCACCGCCGCCGGATTGCGTGCAACCTGCGATGATTAAGGCCCCGAAAAGAGCCAACAAGATGACTGCGTTAAAGAACTTCATTGTAACCACCCTCCCTTTTGGCGCGACGCGCCTCATTCATTTTGTAAACCCCTTAAGATATGGTTTTCTTATAACTTCCGAGTAGTAAAAAGCCCCTCATGGGGGGCTTTACTAACTATTTCCGTCCGTCAAACTGTTTACACACTGGCAAACAAATGCTTCAGGCGCGAACTGAAATTCCTGAGGCCTAAAGACCCCAACAACCTTACGTTTTCATTATATTGCGGCCAACCGCACGGTTTCTGACGCGTCCTTTTCCGCCCTTGGATTTTGCTGCACGCAGGATGGCTGAAGCCATTCTCGTTCCCCTTGTTTTTTTCATTTTTTTATTCACCTCGTTTGATTTTTTCCCATTGAAATACCATAATACCCTTCACACCCGCACCATGGAAAAGGGCTTAGAAACCCAAGCCGGTTACATGGAGCAAAAGCACTAGTAAAACCCCGAATATCCCGCCTAATGCCACAACGCCAACTGACAGGAGCGTTATTGGTATGCCTGCTCCGAAAATCGCGTTCAACAGGAAAAACACGACAATTCCCAGGACCGAGTTGGCTAGGATATGCAATGGGTTGAACAGGAACTTTACAAGTAGGTAGACCAAGAACAAAGCAACTAGGACCGCTCCTACCTCGAAATATATTGCCATAACCATATCGCCT
>CAZPDD010000109.1:0-3712 GCA_964585235.1 Microcaldota archaeon
AGGTTAGAGGCCTTGGCGTGAAGGCCTCTAGACTGTAGCTAGGCGCCTCGGGCAGGACTCGAACCTGCGACATTTCGATTAACAGTCGAACGCTCTACCAGCTGAGCTACCGAGGCACGGTAAAAAGAATTAGCTGGGAAAATATTATGGCTGGCAATGGTTTTTATTGACTTACGTTAGCGGTCGGCAGGCGGGAGTCATTCCCTTATGCGGCCCACTTGCCCGGAGTTCCACTTCAGCATCTCCCTAGGCGCAATCTTTACAAGCGCGTCCTGCGACCCGCCGCCAGTCCACACGAACTGTTTTTCAAGCACGCGCTCGTCAACCAAAAATTTCGCCTCGTAGCCAAAGGAGGGCGTACCGCCGGCCGGGTAGCCCGTCTTCTCAACCACGGCCTCGGGAGAAGCTACTCTCAACTTCTTCGCCCCAGCCACCTGTGCCGCATTCTGCTTGCTTGCGCGGTCTTCTCCCTTAACAATTGCAACAACAATGTTGCCCTCCTCGTCCTCGAGGCAGACGTTCTTGACAAAATCGCTCGTCTGGCCACCGACTGCATCAGCAGCTTCGGCAACCGAGTGGCAGGACTGGCTAAACTTCACGTGCTCGCAGACAACGCCGTTCGCCCTGATGAACTCCTCTAGTTTCACAAAATAATCCATATTTCTTTCACACGATCCCAAGCACGTCCTCAAGTCGCTCAAGCACGTAATCAGGTTTTTCCGCACACCGCTCGAGCGCGCCGTAGCCATAAGCGGCAAGCGCAGCCTTCATGCCGGCAGCGTGCGCGCCCTTCAAGTCGGCGCAGCCGTCCCCCGGCGCTAGGCAAGCGGCGGGCTCTACTCCAAGCATCTTAGCGCACTTGAGGAAAGCCTCCGGCGCGGGCTTGCCTGCCTTCACTTCATCGCCGGCAACAATTGCCTCAACAAGCGGTGTGAGGCTCGCGTATTTCATAACTTCCATCGTTCCGGCCTTGTAGCGCGAAGTGACGACGCCGATTTTGATGCCTTTTTCCCGCAGTTTTTCAAGCGTCTCAACCACGCGCGGGAATGGCTTTACCAAGTCCATGCGCCGCGTCTGGAATTCCTTGTGCAGCCTCACTTGCTCGTCAACCGCTGCATCGTCGGCAACTCCAAAACGGCGATAGCACTCGCGAAGAGGCACGCCCGCCTTGCGCGCCAGCGCGTGCAAGTCGATTTCCGGCAAACCCTTCGAAGAGAGCGAGTAGTTGAACGCCTGCAAAATGTGCTGGCTCGTGTCAACTAGGGTGCCGTCAAGGTCGAACAGAATGGCGTTAAATTGAGTCATTTGAATCTTTTTCCCAAAACTCATGCTTTCATTATTATTCTGACCAATCCCTTTAAGGCATCCACTTCAAGCAAATCCCCGTCCTTGACTGCGCGGGTGATTGTTTTCGTGCCGACAACGCAGGGTTTGTTCAATTCGCGCGACACTATTGCAGCATGGCACGTAAGCCCGCCTTCCTCGGTCACTATTGCGGCGGCTTTCCTCATTGCCGGCACTATTGCCGGAGTAGTTGCTATTGACACTAGCACGTCGCCTTCTTCCAGCTTGCCTATCTCCTCGCGCTTGTTGACAATCCTCGCCTTTCCCGTCACAATTGGTCCGGGGCAGGCGCAAGTGCCGTGAATCTCTTTAACGCCACTGCCTTGCACCACAGACTCCGTTGCAACGTGCTTTTTGACAAACTCTTGCGCTTCTTTACCTGCATACACGCGCGTCGTTCCGCCTTCGGAAAGCACGCAAACATGCACGTGTTTTACTTGGTTTGCATAGTCAGCGTCAAGCGTTCTTCTTCCTTCAAGCGCGTCAACCAGCATTTCAAAGGGAGTGGAACGCGCTTGTTCAAGCGTGATGTCAAGCCTCCGGGAAATCTCGCGAAACAGTTTTTCTACGTGGTAGTAAGCAAGCGACTGGAAGTCCTTGCGCCTTGGCTTTGCCCAAACAATCAAGCCGGCAAGGCGAGCCATCCGCCGCTCGTCCTCGCCGGAAGAGATTTTTTCAATCCACTTTTCCCGCAGCGCCTCCATCTTCTTCCTTCGCTCAAGCCGCCCGTCAAGCTCCTTTGCAGGCTCCAATTGCTTTCTCGCGTATTCCTGCATGCGCTGCACAAAGTCCTCGGGCTTTGCAGCAGGCCCGGCGTAGACGTAGTAGACCCACGCCCACTTGCTTGCGTGGCCCTGAACGGCCTTCCACGCGGACGGAAAGTGGGAACGCAGTTCTTCAACAACTTCGCCCGAAGTTTTTTCTCGCAGCAGCCGACTTATCCCGGCGTCTTCACAAACGCGGCCGTAGAGCTTGAGAAGTTCTTCCTCTTGCTGTTCTGCCGGGGATTCGTGCAACGGGTAGGTAATTGCAGAGTAGCACTCTGCAGCATCTTTTCCTGCGCCAAGTTTTTCAGCAATCATCCTGTTCAAGTTAGCTTCAATCGATGATTCGGGGTTGAGGTCGAGCAAGGGCAGGAGAATGCCGTAGGCGTATTCGCGTGCCTGCATTTGCGCGAATTTGCCGTAAAATGAAGCAAGCTCCTGCACTCTTGCCTTGCTTAAGTCTGCTTCAAAAACTTTTTTTGTGAAGCTCGTGAGTTCCTCGCCGAAGGAAAGCGAACGCTCCACCGCCTCTTCAAGCAAATCTGGGTTGTCTTTTATGCGCTTGAAGAAAACTTCGCCCGCCCGCTTCCAAGTCGAAAGCACTGCGAGGTATTCAATGTCGTTGTTGCGAGATGCGATGCCCATGCGCGGGTTTGGCAGGTCGAAAAGCTCCTGCCAAAGGCCGAAGCTGTCGGTCCAAATCCTGTTCCTGAAAAACGGCGAGTCGGCGTCGCGCGCGATTACCGCCCACTTTTCTTCCATAAACTCTATTGTTAATGGAAAAGGGATTTAAAGAAAGCTTGGTCGAAGAGAACGGCGGTGAATTTTTTGTTCATTTGAATCATATCTCTATCAGGTGGGGGATTTCCGGCAGTGTCGGCTTGCCGTTTCCCTTCTTTCGTTTCCCTATTGCAGGCTGTTTTTCTTTAGGTTGGTTGAAGTACTTCCTTGCTGATTCAAGCGCCGTTTCGTTGAGTTGCGGAAAATGTTGCGGTTTGAAGCCTTTGTTGCGCTTCCAATTATCCGCTCGCACATCGTATACTCCGACAAGCCATTCGTGGGGCATCTCCTCAAGCAGCGCGCCGGCCCATTGATAAAAGTCCTCCCAATTAGGTGTTACGTCTATCGCTCGGCTAAGTTGTTGCCTAAAACGCTTGTAAGGCAGGCAATAGACGTAATGGTGATTACTTTCCCGATGTCGCTCGCTTATGCCCTGAACGGCAGCTCCAACGGATTCGTCGATTGAAAAGTCGTGAACGCGAAACTGCATTTTCATGCTTGCGTATCTTGGATTTATTTTCATCAAGTTTTCCGGTCCAAATAGCGCCACGGTTTTGTGAATCAGAAAATGAGAGCCTTCGTGTCTTTTGCCCAAATTTCCAAAAATTCTGCGAAAATCTGGCACGTTCTCACGGCAGGAAGTCCTGTGCGTTTATCTTGTCGGGCAGGTAGGTGTTGCTGACGTACTGCAGGCTCTTGCTGGAAAGCGCCTGGATTTCGGCCTTGATTTTCTTTTCCAAGAACTTGTTGATTTCCGTCTGCCACGGCTTGCTCTTGAACCAATCGTAGGCCTTCATTTCCTCAGCGCGCTTGATGTCGACGTC
>CAZPDD010000110.1:0-529 GCA_964585235.1 Microcaldota archaeon
AAAGCAACGACGGGAAATGGAAGGAAACCTGGTGGGTGAGCAAGAAAGCTGCTGAAAAGCTTGGTTTGCAGGACAAGAAAGTCAAAGAGCTTGAGGAAAGAAGCGGTGAGGAGTTCGTCGGCAAGTGGCTTATTGACCCGACTGGCAAGCGCATTGCAATCCTTCCCTCGAGTTTCGTCGACCCAGACCACGCAACCGGCTTCGTCCACTCCGTTCCCGCCCACGCGCCTTACGACTTGGTTGCGCTTGAGGAGATGAAGCAAGACGAAAAGCTTCTCACCAAGCATCCCGAACTTAAGACAATTCTTGGTTCCATCAAGCCAGTTGGCCTAATTGACCTTCCGGGCTTTGGCGCCATCCCAGCTGCGGACCTAGTCGCAAGGATGAAGATTGCGAACACGCGCGAGAAAGACAAGCTTGGTAAAGCGACGCAGGAGCTCTACAAAGAGGAATTCTACAACGGCGTCATGCGTCCAGTAAACAAGCAGTTTTCGGGCATGAAAGTGGCCGATGCGAAGGACAAGATTGC
>CAZPDD010000110.1:539-3683 GCA_964585235.1 Microcaldota archaeon
GCAGATTGGCTCAAGTCCGAGGGAAAAGCAGCTGACTTTTTCGAATCCTCGCGAAATGCCGTCTGCCGCTGCGGGGGCGAGGTGGTTGCCGCGGTCTTGTCCGACCAATGGTTCATCGACTACAACGCGAAAGGCTGGAAGGATGCGGCCAACGCGTGCCTCTCGCAGATGTCAATCCACCCCGCTGCCTACCGAAAGCAGTTCGAGGACGTTTTCGCCTGGCTTGACAAGCGGCCGTGCGCGCGCCGCCGCGGCCTTGGCACGCAACTGCCTTTCAACAACGAGTGGATCATCGAATCCTTGAGCGACTCGACCATCTACATGGCGTTTTACACCGTCATCAAGAACATCCGCAAGCACGGCCTCAAGCCCGAGCAGCTTACGCAGGAGTTCTTTGATTTCGTCTTCCTCGGCAAGGGTGACGCGTCGGCGCTTTCAAAGGTTTTAGGCACTACAAAACCCGCCCTCGCCGAGGTGCGCTCGGAATTCCTCTACTGGTACCCGAACGACTTGCGCCACACGGGCATTGCCCACATAACCAACCACCTTTCCTTTTTCATCTTCGCCCACGCGGCAGTGTTCAACCGCGAGCACTGGCCGGCCGGCATTTCCCTCAACGAGCTTGTGATGAGCGAAGGGAGCAAGATGAGCAAGAGCAAGGGAAACGTAGTGCTCTTGCACGACATTGCAGGCAAGGTCGGACCCGACGTCTTCCGGCTTTACGCTATAAGTGCCGCCGACTTCGGCAGCGTGCTTGACTACCGGCAAAAGGAAGTGGAGCAGACGCGCAAGTCCTTAAACAAGTTCGTGGCAGTAGTGAGGAAATTGATTGAGTTGAAGAAAAAGGCGAATGCCCGCAGGGCAGGAATTCCCGGTTCATTTGCTTCGCAGTGGTTCTTGAGCAAGTTTGAAAGCGCCGTCAAGAATTCCACTGCCGCCCTCGAAGAGCTTCGCCTGCGAGATTACGTCCAAGTCGCCTTCCACGGGCTGCTTAACGACTTCGACTATTTCGTGCGCCGCGCAAGCGAGGGGGAAATGGCCGAAATCGCGCCCCTTGTCTGCGACAGGTGGATTGCCCTTCTCGCCCCTGTAATCCCGCACGCCTGCGAAGAGCTTTTCGCCGAGAGCGGCGGCAAGGGGTTTGTCTCACTTGCGCAGTGGCCTGTCGCAATCGACAAGCTGCTCCTGCCCGAAGTGGAGGTGCAGGAGGACCTGGTCAAGCAGGTGGTTGAGGACGGCCGCAAGATAATGTCAGTAGTCAAGATGAAGCCCAAGTCGGCAGCGGTCATCGTCGCAGGCAAAGGGAAATGGAAGCAAATCGCGGCGGCATTGAAGAAAGATGATTTGGACGCTGCCTTGGCTTCAGTTTCCGACGAAACCGTCAAGCAGTACCTGCAGAAAGAGTTTTACTCACTCAAATCGCGCGGCGCAAAGGAATTTGAGGAATTCACAGTGCTCAACGGCGCCAAGGACTTTCTTGCAAAAGAACTCGGCCTTCCAGTCACCATCGAAAAGGAGGAAAACAGCAAGAGCCCGCGCGCGGCAAAGGCGATGCCGCTTCGCCCCGCGATTGCGTTTGAATAACGAACTCTTTTTATTAACCGCTTCCGTAATGCCCTTCGGGGGAAAGCAGATGGTGGGCGAAGCGGTTGTCAGGAGCGAGGGTGACAAGCGGCTGCTTGTCATAAACTACCGGGGCAGCCCCTACGGCGCGGACTTGGCGCAGTACCCGCAGGTAATGAAGGACGTAATCGAGAAGCTGCAAGTCTTCGACGCCGACGAAATCGTGCTCAGCGAATACTACGAGCGCATTTACAACGCCGAGCAGACGCGCTGGCTCAAGCAGATTGCCGACCTCATCACGCGCCTCGAGGCCGACGGAGTGTGGAGCCCCAGCCACCTGGGCGCAAGCCAGGACGCCAAGGCACTCGCGCCCCGCCACGACGCAGTTCTCAACATCATGAATTCCCTGCGTTCCGACCCGTTCAAGGCCTACCTCTCACTGCTCAACGAGCTGAAGGTCCAGCAATCCGCCGCAACTTCCTCAAGCGCAGCTTCTTCAGAGGACCTCGCCGTATACCTAAAGACGCTTCGCTTCATGCTCGCCGAGATGGAGAAGCTCGAGCTCGTCAAGAAGCTGAGGGTTTACGTCACGCAGCTTGGAAAAATCCCGGCCGACCGCGGCATTTACCACTCGCTTTTCGAAGTCGCCATCAAGCCGAGCTTCATCGGCTCGCGCATTTTCTTCACCGGCACCGAAAACCTCGAGCTGGTTGACCAGTACACCGTGCTTGGCACGAAAGTCTACGTCTACAAGCACCCCGACAAGGTGGAGCTTCTTTACTTCATCAACCCGCCCGAGTACACTCTCGCGCCTGAAAAGTATTTCTTGCTTGAAAAGACGAAGGAAGTCGTCGCTGGCCACAGGCCGGGCGAAGGCCTTGGCTTTACGGGCGTGGGCCAGGCGCGTTCCTACTTCCACAAGGTCTACACCACCACAATCGCAGACCTCGCTGCAAAGAACAATATTTCGCTTTCAGTTGAGGAAAAGGAGGACCTTGCCGACATCGTCACGCGCTACACCGTTGGCTACGGCATCATGGAAATCCTGCTAAGCGACAAGCAGGTGACCGACGTCTACGTCGACTCCCCCCTCGGCGTCAAGCCCATTTACCTAGTTCACAGCAAGTACGGCCAGTGCCAGACGAACGTGGTCTTCAGCGAGGAGGAGGCGCAGTCGCTTGTCAGCCGCTTCCGCGCGCTTTCCGGCCGTCCTTTCGACGAGGCGCATCCAATCCTCGACTTCGACCTCGAAGAGCTTCAAACTCGCATTGCAGTCATCGGCAGGCCACTGAGCCTCGACGGGATTGCCTTTGCCTTCCGCCTTCACAAGCCAACGCCGTGGACGCTGCCGCAATTCCTCGACCAGAAAATGTTTAACCCGTTCGCCGCCGGCTTGTTCAGCTATTTCGTCGACGCGCAGGCAAGCATGCTCATAGTCGGCTCCAGGGGCAGCGGCAAATGCCTTGCTGGAGATAGTTTAGTCCAGATAGCCGATGGTTCGTTGAAGAAAATCAGTGAGTTGGTGGAGCCTAGACTTCCGTTGTCGCCGAAGCTTGTTGATGTTCGCGACGGCGTATGCGC
>CAZPDD010000111.1:0-3581 GCA_964585235.1 Microcaldota archaeon
GGTCGAGACGCGCCGCGTTGGCGGCCGCGTGGTGCAGCGCGTGCTCGCGTACTTGGGAAAGAAAAAGAAGTAGCGGGGGAAAG
Organism: Microcaldota archaeon; assembly: GCA_964585235.1. Taxonomy (GTDB): domain Archaea; phylum Micrarchaeota; class Micrarchaeia; order Norongarragalinales; family UBA97; genus JAGVFW01. Next base: position 84 of record CAZPDD010000111.1, read on the forward strand.
ATTTGAACTTTCGATCTCCGGGTTATGAGCCCAGCGGGCACTCCTGGCTACCCTTAGGGACTTGCAGATTCCTCGAACTTGCAATTTACCCCGCTAGCCGTTGAAGTGCTTTGCTAGCAACTCCCGCTACCAAAGTAATTAGTGCTGGCAGCGGGCTTAAAATGCTTTGGGGGTTTCGACGAGGCTTTGGATTGCGGTTATTTTCTGCTCAAGCTGGTCGAGTTCGTCCTTCGCGTCGATGTTCTTGAGCTTTCCCCTGCATTTTTCGCACGCAAAGCCCAGGTCTACGGCCTTTTCAAACAAGTAGCGGTTGCATCCCTTGGGGCATACGTACATCGTCGCTCCGTCGCCCTGCGGGTTGAGTTCTTTTCGCAGCGCCTCGTACTCCGTCTTTTTCTTGGTGAGGAAATTATGCAGCGCGCGGGATTTGTTGACTTTCCACGTGTAGGTGAACCAGCCGCTTTGCATGTTTTTTTCGCGCGTGTACTCGACTATTCCGTAGTAGTTCAGTTGGTTCAGGAGGGAGCGTACCATTGCGAGGCCGAGGCCGCTTGCTTGTTCTATTTTTTCGTCTGTCGCGCCGTCGGTGGCGATGTTCTTGACGATTTTCAGCCCGTTGGGTCCCGCGATTTCCTTGACGAAGCCTTCGAAGGCGTGGTCTGAACCGGTTTTTTTGCTAGGCATTTGTTCTTGCACTCGCTGGGGAAATTGGTTGCTCGCTATTTTCACTGCGTTCGTGTATATTAATTTTGTGCACTGATTTTTTTCGCTCGCTTGGCGTCACGCTTATGCGCGAGCCGGGGAATTTCATCGAAAGTTCTTTTCCTTGGAGGAATTCGTGGAGGAAAACCGCGAGTGCGGCGACTTCGCTGTGGGGCTGTTGCGTCACGGCGATGTTGAAATCGCTTTCTTGGTACGCTTGCGGCGGGACTTTTTCCCCGCCGATGATGACGAGGAGGTTTTTCCCGCCGGTTTTCCTTCTGATTTCGCCGATTTCGTCCTGCAGGGGCATTCCGTAGACGGTGAGGTGGACTTTGGTCCCGCGGTAGTTTTTGAGCAGTGTCCGCCAGTTTTTTTCCGGCCGTATGCTGAAGTTGCCTCCCCAGTTTTTTACTAGTTTGCGGACGCTTTGGAGCAGGCTTTCGTCCTCGTCTCCGGCGACTAGCATTTCGTCGGCTCCGAAGGCGCGTGCTACGAGTGCGCAGTGGGTGGTGGTGCGTACGTCGCGGGGGATGCGGTGGCCGAGGCGCAGGATGGTAATCATTTTTGTTTACTAGCCTGCTGCGCAGTCTTATTATAAGTTGCCTTTGCTCAATTATTTTCATTCACGCGGGCGCGTAGCTCAGTTTGGCCAGAGCGGCCGGCTCTTAACAGCTTCTTGTTCGTTGTTTTTCGTGAGCGAGAGGCTAGGTGCGGCAGGTCGAGGGTCCGAATCCCTCCGCGCCCGTTGAAACTTTCTTCGTCTTCGTTCGTCGCCTTAGCTCCTCACTTCGCCTCGAAAGTTTCATCAAAACGCGGGGTTCACGTGCTTCAGATGGCTTCGCCAAAAAAGCGAAGCCAGTTTTTTTGCCCGCAGGTTACTCGTTGCGAGTGCTCCGCAAGCTTTTTATGCGCCGGTTGTGTTATGTTCTTGCGGATTCTGTGAAGGTGGGTTGAACTGGTCGCGCAACCGCTTTCCGTTCGGGAAGGCCTAATTCTTCTCGCGACCGGTTCGTTTTGATTTCTTCGCCCCACGCGTGAGTCCGGTTGTTTCCCTGCGGGGGTCGCAGGCAAGGCAATAAAACTCCTTGGTCGCCAAATTACTTTAGGTGCAGGGTTGGCGGAGCGGCTACGCGTCCGACTGCAGGCGCTTTTCGTTTTTTGCCTTTTGGCGAAGACAGCGGCGTAAATCGGATCAGACGAGTTCAACTCTCGTACCCTGCTTTGCTCCAGTTCAGGCTAGTAGCTTTTGCGTCATGAATTCGTTCGCCGCCAGCGCGCGGTCTTGCGTGCTTGCCTTTACTATTGCGCGGCCTGTTGGGAGCAAAGTCAATTGTGCGCCAAGTGCCTTTGCCTTCACGGTGCTGCCAATGGCCCGGGCTTGCAGGGAAGCGAGTTTTTCTGCAAGTTGCAGTGGGGTGTAGTGCCTAACTTTCTCTTGCAGCCCGTCGTTGGGGAAGAGCCACTCTCCGCTTCCGCACAACACCACGGTCCGGGGCATGGCGTTGTTTTCGAGGAGGGGGTAGTTGCCGGTGCACACTTCGCATTCGGGGTTGGCTTGCAGCCCCAGCGTTTTTTCAATTCCTTTGGCGCAGTCTGCATAATAGAGTTTTCCGGCGAGGGTTGGTTCTTCTCCGGCGATTATTTTCCTCGCTTCTTGCGCTTGCTTTGCGGCTGCAGCGTCTGCTGCGCGTGGGTCGATTCCGTACGTGCTGCAGCTTAGCACTTCGTTCGGTTCTTTAGCGTTCCAGCACTTCCAGCAAGGCGGTTCTTGCGGCATTATCGTGGAGCACATTGCCTTGGTTGCGAGTGCGCCGCAGTAAACCCACGGCACGCGGTTTTTCCAGCTGTATTCGTTTGCTAGGGCGCGTGTTTGCCAGTTGTCGGTGCAGTCTAGCACGAGCTGCGCGTTGCCAAGCAGTTGGGTGATGTTTTGCGCACCGAGGTGGTCTGCAGTTGCGTTGATTGAGGCGAGGGTTTCAGGCCGGTTTTCAATGTTTTTCTTCAGTTCGACTGCCTTTAGCGCGCCGAGGCTTTTTTTGCCGTATGTCTTGCTGTCTTTCAAGTCGGTTTCTTCTATGCAATCGCGGTCGATCAGGCCGAGTTCTACGGGTTCTTTAGCCAGTGCGGCGGCTGTTCTCGCGCCCGTCCTTCCTGCTCCGATTATGGTAATGCGCATTGGTTCCCTCCCTGCGTTATAACCGAGTAATATTTATATGTTGCCGGGGCAAGGATTATTTGCGTTTGCAAATTCAACCCGCCTGCGGGGGGTGGGGGGGAGGGAGCGTAGTTGTTTTTTCCTTGCGAGTCTGTGATTAAAAAATTCGCGCCTGCGGTCAAGGGCGAGTCGGCGCGCATTCTTTCGAGCGAGCATTCGCTTACTCAGGTTGAAATCGCCCGCGCTCTTGGCGTGACGCAGGCTGCGGTGAGCAAGCACTTGTCGCGGAAAGTGGGTGCGGACGTGGTAGTCGCAGGCCGCAGTTCTCACGTGAAGGCAACCGCGGCGCGGGTTGCTTCCGGCATTGCGGCTTCCGCGTCTTCAGGCAAGCCGTCGCTTGCGTTGATTCCCGCCGAGTCGATTTGCGGTTTTTGCCGGGAGTTGCGGCGGCAGGGTTCGGTTGATTTTGCGGGCGCGAAGGGCGGGTTGCGCATCAGTTCGTCTTGCGACTTGAAGTGAATTATTTTGTTTTTGTGTTAGCACGGGTAAACGGGGGAGTTGTTTTCGAGTGGCTTTGCTTGAAATAAGGGGTTTGCACGCGAGCGTTGGGCGCAAGTCGATTCTCAAGGGGGTTGACTTGT
>CAZPDD010000112.1:0-3543 GCA_964585235.1 Microcaldota archaeon
TCTCGCGGTCTTCAAGCCGCCTTTCAAGCGCTTCGGTGAGCAGGGTGAGGTCCTCGTGCGCGTTGAGCTGGCGCGAGTAGCCCGGTAACATTTCGGTATAGGGGTGGACTGCGCCTGCCATACGCTGGCCTTCTGCAAGCAGGTTGCGGTAGCTGTCAAGCGAAGTGTGCATCCTCTCAAGCTTCTGGGCCGCGCGCTTCCAGTTGCCCAGCCGCAGGTTGAGCGCCCTGATTCGTTCTTCAATTAGCTGGGGTTGCGGGGTCCTTAAGCGCAAAAGCCCTTCCAAGGCGGCTTTTTCTGTGTTGACGTCCGCAAGATTGTTTCGAACATCCCGCACGAGGTTTGGCGCCTTGACCTCAAGGTCGTTGACTGCCGCGCGAAGTTGCGTCTGGAAAGTGCGAACGCCGGGTGAGAATTCCCTGTTGAACTGCTGTTCTGCGCGCCTTTCAGCCCATTGGCGCATCACGCCCATGCCAAAGTTCTTCCCAAGCCAGTGGGCCGCCCTGAAGCGGAAAGGCATTGAATAGTTCCTTGCAACGGGTGTTTCTCGTACAGCCATTTTTTTCCAAAGCCTCGTAAACAGTTTCTTTTTTGGGTTTTTAATTCTTGCGCGAGAACGGCCGCGTCTACCGTTCATATATTCCTTCGGATGCTTTTAAACCAACGCCTGCGGCGTGAGCAGAGCCTCCGAAGGGAATCGAACCCTCAACCTCGTGCTTACCATGCACGCGCTCTGCCATTGAGCTACAGAGGCGCCTTAAGGGCGTCTTAATTAAATTAATGCTTCAAAAAGATTATTCAACCAATCGTTTTTGCACTGGTGTTTTTCTTGGGCAAGTTTCCAATAGCCGACAAGGCATTCGCTAAAATCTGGGTCTGCAAGCGCTGCAAGGCGCGCAACGCCCGCGGCTCGGCAATGTGCCGCAAATGCAGCTACACGCACTTACGGCCCAAGAAAGTGCGCAAGAAGGAAACCAAGTAAGCGACAAAAGCTTGCTTTCTTTTCTGCGCGTCTTTTATTTACTCCCTACTGCCTTCCATATTCGTTTTACGTTTGCAGGAGTGGCCGAGCTTGGCCAAAGGCGCGGGACTTAAGATCCCGTCCCCCAGGGGTTCGCAGGTTCAAATCCTGCCTCCTGCACTTCCCAGATTACTGAGTTAGTGCATTAAGCAGTTCTTCAGTAGAGATTACTCGTGCCTTGTCTTGTAATTTCAGCCGCTTTTCATTGCTCCAGATTCCGCACTTCTTGTGCAGCGCAACGGCGAAAAAAGGCCAGTCGCTCTTGTCCGGCGCAATTTCCTTAGCTTCCAACGCGTGGTGCGAGTACATTTCAGCAGGCAAAATGCTTACCTGCGCCAATACGAGCGCAACCGCCTGGCGGTATTGGTCTGTAGACAAGCCTGACTTTTCCAAGAATTCCTTTTCGTGCTTGTCCAACTCTGCAACAAGCCGTTCTGGTGAATAAAGCGCCAATTCGGGATTGAACATCAAATTTCTTGTCAGGCCCGGCCTGAGAATAGCGGCCGCTACTATGTTGGTGTCAGCAACGAGTTCCATCCTTATGCCTGCTTGTCATGCCATTCGGCAATGCCCTTCTTGATAAGTCTTGCCAAAGACTCGACATCCTTCTCGGAAGCCCGGCTAGAGCCAGTAAGTTTGTCAAGCAAGTCAAGCTGGGACGCCTTTTCCCGCCACGCCTGCCGCGCCACTTCAGACCAGTTTATTTCCGGGTGCCTGTCCAGCGAATCCTTCAGGTCAACCGGAACAGAAATCGTCACGTTAACCAATGCAATCACCGTGTAAATATGTGTAAAACTTTATTATAAATGTTTGCGCTATTGTAAGTTAGGGGACGGTTGCATTAGCGATCACGCGCAATCCCTTGGCGTTCAAATCGGCCAAGACCATCTTCTCACCCTTCTCAAAGGCAATGGGCTTTTGGCCAACAACGCGCCCCGCCTTTGTCTCGCCGGGCTTAATTCCGCCCTCGCACTCCACTTTCACCGGCTCGAACTGCAGCCCCGCCGCCAAGTGCAAGACTGCGCCGCCAACCACGGGCTCTTTTGAAAACTTGCTCACACTTATCGAACAGGCAATTTCCTTCCCTTCCTGCACCAACTCGTTTGCAAGCACGGTTCCGCGCGGCAAGTCCTCCGCGCGGCAGTTTTTGAGCGAAAGCCCAACTCGGTCGCAAGCAGACGCGGCTTGCACATCCTCGTCATTCTTTTGAATCGACTTTACCTCAACTTCAAGGCCCTGCGGGTGGGAAAGCAACTTGTCGTGTACCTTTACTTCGCCGCGCTTTACCACGCCAAGCGCAACCGTCCCCACTCCCTTTACCTCAAAACAATGGTCGAGCAGCACTTTCGCGCTGCCCTCCGCCTCTGCCGCATCAATGCCCAACAAATATTCCTTTGCTTCGGCAAGGGAGTAAAACACTTTGCTTTCCTTGAGGGAAGTTTGCGACAAGAGCGGCGTCAAGTCAACTGAAGTGACGAAAACGCCTTGCCTGCCAAGCACGTCAAGCGCGACAATGATTTCGCCAAGCGCAGGCGACGGCTTGTCGGCAAGAACTAGCGCCAGGTCGCCGAGTTCTATTGCCTGCAGCATGCACGGAAGCTTTGCCGGATACGCCGCACAGTCGATGGCGGTCACTATCTTTCCTTGAAAGAGCGAGTGGTAAAAGCCAATGTCGTCAACCGAGCTTTTCTTGCCCAATGCCGAGGCCGCAGACTCTCGCGCAACGGTATCCTCCCCCAAGATTGCAATGTTCAGGCTGGTCAATTAAACAACTCGCATATTCAATCAATTATTTTCTTTTCAAGGCTAGTGCCGCCGCAGTTTTCCAAAACAAGCTGCTCAAGTTCATTCAAGGCCTTTTCGATTTCAGGCTTGCCGATTCCGTTGACGCCTTGAATGTGGACGGCAATGCGCTTTGAATCGGCAGTCACCGGCGCATACTTGGAGTCGCGGTATCGCACCAGGCACAGGACTTTCTCCTCGTCGAATGCGGCCAATTCGCCGGGAACAAGCGGAATTTCCTCCCCCATGAACGGCCAGTACTTCTCCCCCCCGTCCGACAGCTTGTAGACAACGCCGCCTCTTATGCCGTCGGCGTCCCAGGCGCTGACAGTCAACCCGCTTTCCACAGATACGAGGTTCATGCAGTCCACGACGCGGGAGATTTTGGGCAAGTGCCCGTTTTTGATTATTATTTCAGAAAGAATTTTCGGCCCTGGTTCAGTTGCGCCTAGAGCGCTTTTTTGCGAATCGAAAGCGCTTTTGTAAGCCAATATTCCTTTTGACGAGGTAAAATGTCCAGGCTTCTCCTTTACGCTCTTTTCGAGTTCCTCAACCGCCCGTTCGATTCGTCCATTGCGGTTCCGCTTGTTCTCTATTCCCTCAATCAGCGCATGCCCTACTGCAACCAGCCCGCTTTGCCGCGCGCTTGCGTCAATCAAGACATTCATTTCCGCACCAACTATTTTTGCCTGCACTCTCTATAAAAACCGGTGTGCATAAATAAAGCGCGTGAAAAAAGC
>CAZPDD010000113.1:0-3477 GCA_964585235.1 Microcaldota archaeon
GCCGCACTACGTGCCGGAGACGCTTTTGTACCGCGAGGAGGAGATAAAGCGCCTCATGCTCTCCGTCGCGCCAGTGCTGCAGGGGATGAAGGCCAAGAACCTCTTCATCTACGGACTGACGGGCACTGGAAAGACGTGCAGCGTCAGGCAAGTAATCAACAAGCTGAAGGAAAAAAATCCGGCGCACGTCTTTGTCGTCTACATGAACTGCCGCGTCTACGACACCCGCTATAAAGTCCTGCAGAAAGTCATTACCGAATTCAAGCCGCACTTCGCCAAGACGGGCCACAGCTTCAGCGTTCTTTACGAGGAGCTGCTTGACTGGATTGAGGAAAGCAAGGCGGTTGAAAAGCGCGGTCGGCACCTGGTTGTGGTGCTTGACGAAATCGACATGATAAACGACCTCGACTCGCTCATCTACACTCTTGTCCGCTCAAACGACGACTTGCAGCACGGCAGCGTGAGCGTCATGGGCATAAGCAACAAGGTGAACTTCAAGCAGCGGCTTGACCCGCGCAGCAAGAGCGCGCTTTGCGAGGAGGAAATTGTCTTCCAGCCGTATAACGCGAACCAGCTTGCGGGCATCCTCTCCCAGCGCGCCAACGCCTCTTTTGAAAAGGGCGTGGTTGAAGACAGCGCAGTCAACCTTGCAAGCGCAATCGCCGCTGCCGAGAACGGCGATGCCCGCTATTCCCTGCTGCTTCTTTTGCGCGCGGGCGAACTGGCGGAGTCAAAGGGCATTAAGAAAATTTCCGACCGCGAGGTTGAGGACGCACGCAAGCTCGCCGACGAGGACAAGGCTTTTGAAGTCATTTCCACGCTTCCCCAGCACCAGCAGCTGCTTTTATACAGCCTCGCGCAACTGACCGACGACGTCCAGTACAAGCGCTTGGTCGAGGACGGCGGGGAGAAGCTTTACTTCAGCGGCGAGGTCTACGAGCGCTACGCATCGATTGCCAAGAAGGCGGGCCAGGAGCCCCGCACCTCGCGGTGGTACCGCGAGTACTTAAGCGAGCTTGAGATGCTGGGCCTTGTAAGCACGGTTCAAAGCGGCAAGGGAGTGCGCGGCCACACCACCCTCATCAAGCTCGCCTACGCGCCCGGAAAAGTGAAGAAGGCAGTTGAGAAGACGCTGATGGCGGAGTAGTTTTTCCGCCGTCTGATTTCTCCAATCGTTTTTTAAGCCCCATTTACCATAACCTGATTTGAAATGCCTGCGATTGCGCAAGTCACTTTCGGGGAGCGTCGCGTCTTCACGCGCATTCTTTACGCAGTGATAGTCATCGGCTTTGTGCTTCTCGCCGGCGCGGCGGAATTCCATTACATTGAGAAGCTCGACTGGCTCGACTCGTTTTACTACGCGACCCTCACCCTAACCACGATAGGCGGCATAACCCCCGCGAACAACCTTACGAAAATTTTCATGATTTTCTACTCGCTCATCGGCGTCGCCACAGTGCTCTTCCTGATGACGAACATCGTCCGCTATTACATTGAAAACCGCGAGAGCAAGTTCGAAGGCCGCCTGACCCGCCTGTCGGGCGTGCCCCTGCACCGCGTGGCCCGGCGCATGAGGATTCCGCACCCGCCGACCTCCAGGCTGCGCTGAACGAGTTTTTTTAAACCATTCTTTCGTTGTCTTTTCATGCAGTCAAAGCGCGTGGTTATCGTCGGCGGGGGGTTTGGCGGATTGCGCACCGCCTTCAAGCTCCGCAAGCTCGCGCCCCTGCTCGAGGTACTCCTGATTGACGGCGAGGACTGCTTCACCTTCTTCCCGGCCCTCTATGAGACGGCCGCGGGCGAACTTCACGAGTCGGCCATCTGCTTTGCGCACGCGCACTCCCTTGAAAGGCGGGGAGTGAAGTTCTTCCACGACAAAATCACTGCAATCAACTGGAAGGCGGGCTTTCTTTCCACCCTGCGCGGCGAACGCCTGGAGTTCGACTATCTAGTCCTCGCGCTAGGCGCGCAAACGAATTACTATGGCATTCCCGGCATGGCTGAAAACGCGTTTTCCCTCAAGACGAAGGAGGACGCCGAGCGCCTCGAGGAGCATTTGTCCGAGGTTTTCCATTCCCGCAAGCCCGCGCGTTTCATCGTCTGCGGCGGCGGTCTCACGGGCGTGGAGTATTCCGCAGCGCTTGCCGACCATTGCAGGCGCAAGTGCCGCGAAAAAGGCCTTCCCCCGGACTGCTACCGCATCACCTTGGTGCATTCCCATGGCCATTTGCTGCCTGAAGTGCCGGCTTCAGCCAGTTTTGCAGAAAACTACCTGCGCTCGCTTGGCATCGAACTCGTGCTCGACTCTCCCGTCGTCCGCGTGGATAAGGGAAAAGTTGTTGTGAAAGGAGGCCGGCCGCTCAAGGGCGACGTCATCGTGTGGACCGGCGGCATCAAGACGCACGAAGTGGTCGAGAAAAGCGGCCTGCAGCTGCTTGCCGGCGAAGGCGGCCGGGCGATGGCAGGCGGCGGAGTTGCAGTAAACCAGTTCCTGCAGACGCTTTCCTCCCCCAAAGTCTTTGCAGTCGGCGACTGTGCCGCTCCGGTTGACGCCGCCGCAGGCAAGCCCGCAGTTAAAACAGCGATAAATGCCTATCTCCAAGCCGGGGTTGCCGCACGCAACATCGCCGCCCTGGAGGAGGGAAATCCCCTCTCCCCATACAAGCCGGAGGCAAACCCGCTAATGTTCACCCTCGGCAGGCGCATGGGCGTGCTTACCTACAAAGGAATCTTGCTCAAGGGCTGGTGGGTCGCTTGGCTCAAGGGCTTTGTGGAAAAGGTTTTCGTCAAGGAACTTTGGTAAGACCTCGGCTGGAAAAAGTTGGCGAATGTTTCAGCCAGTAGTAAGTGCATAGGTACTCGTCTAAAGCGCACTGCGCAAGTGCGGCTGGCAGGATAAATGCCGGTTGGGGCCGGGTTATAGTTGGAGAGTTCGGATAAAACAACGAGAGAAAATGGGTATTCAGCATAATGAGTCAGTTAAAAAACACACTGCGCCATTTATTGGTGGAGGGACCAGGCAAGTGCGGATGGATGCGAGATGGGAAAAATTTCTTTGGGGGGATTATTTCAGCAGCACGTAATGGCTGGGCACAAAGTTGCCTTTATTGGGGCGTTTGATTCTCCTAGGGCGGATCCTTCGGTATTTTGGAATTCTATTTTAACCGGAAAACACGGTTCGGTGCATATTGTCGACATACAATCGCAAACCGTTAAAGAAAACTTAGGGGGCGCAGCTGCTCGAAGCAAGCCCGGAAGCAAATTAGCCCGTTTTTATGATGGGATTAAAGAATTGCTTTTGGGGGGGGTTGGTGACCCGCTTAAGCACAGGGAATTGTTGAAGTACTCCATTCCCGGGCTCTGCATGTCGATGGTCTGAGGCGCCATCGTGATGATCGCGCCGGGCTTGGCAGCGGCGATGCCGTGCAGCGCCTGCGCCATGAAGGTGGAATTGACGCCGTTCTCGAGATCGATGTC
>CAZPDD010000114.1:0-3464 GCA_964585235.1 Microcaldota archaeon
TGCTGCCCGTGTCGGCAAAGGCGGGAGAGCGCGTGCAGGGAGAGGTGGTTCTAAAGGCAATAAGGCCCGGCGTGCGCGCGCCAATTGACTTTGCGCTGCACTTGAATAGCGGCCTGACGCGCCTAAGCCCGCTCTTCGCCCGCGTAACCGGCACAAATTCCTTCACCGTCACCACGTCGGTTACGCAAATTCTCCTCGGCGACTCCACTACGGTGCGCGTGACGGTCAAGGACAGGCTCGGTAACCCAGTGAAGGATGCCGTACTCACCTTCTTCGAGTGCTCCGGCTCGCCCCTTGGCGGCAACGAGATAGCAATTGCGGGCGATGGCAGCCGCAACAAGGGCGCTTCCGGCCAGTACGCAACCGCCCTGCGGGCAAGCGGCTTTGGCACAATCGGCGTACGCCTTGAGCAGCCCGACTTTGACACTTTCGAATCCTGCCCCATTGACGTTGCGGCGGGGCAGTTCGTTTCAGTCGAACCCGACGCACTGACTTTCCGCGGCTCTTCAGTCCCGCAACAATCCATGCTAGTCCACGTCTCTTCGGCTTTGCCAATTCAAATGCACGTTGTGACGGGCGTGTCCTGCACTTTCGGCGGAGCTTTGCTCCCAAGCACCATGCTTTCAACTGAACCTGCTTCCTTCACCCTGGCAAACGGAGAATCAAGGGACGTTGCCGTAAAACTTGCATCTGGAACGTCGGGTGCCGCCGCATGTGCAATTGCATTTACCGCAAGCGCGGGGACTGCAAGCTCAACCGCAATTGTTTCTGCCGACGTGAACGTCACCGCGCCACCAGCGCCAATCGACCCTTCACAGCTTTACTCGCCGGTTCCATCAAGCATCCGCCTGGGCGTTGATGAAAGCGGCATCAGCCAGGCGTTTTACTTCATCGGCAACCTCGGGACCGTCAGCGGATGCAGGCTTGTGCCAACGGGCGCAAACCCCCTGCCTGATGGCGTTGCGCAGCTTCAGTGCAGCCCCGCGGTCCTCGGCCTTTCAATCCAGCTAGACTTCCCAAGCCAGTGCATTCCCTCTTCCGGCTACACTGCCCGCATTTTCGTCACTCGCACCATCCAAGGCCTGCCGCAGCCCGACGCCGTTGTCGGCCTGCTAGTGACGCCAGCTTCGGGCGCAACTGTTTGTGCAACTCCCTCGGCAAGCCCATCTGCAAGCGCTTCGGCCAGCGCAAGCGCCTCAGCGTCGCCAAGCGGTTCAGCTTCCCCCACTCCGACAACCGGCTCTCCAACGCCCACTCCAACAGGCGGTGCGTCCTACCCCGGCCTTCCCTCGCGCGTCGACATGTTTCTTGACAACGTCGGCTTTGCGGAAAGCTACTACGACATTCCCTCCTCCGGCATTAGTGGGACGATTTCCGGCTGCGAACTCAAGTCGCTTGACTCAAGCACGCAGTCAATCACCAACTTCGTGCGCGTCGACCCGGCGCTTTGCGCCCAAGGCGCAGTCCATCTGATTGCAGACTACGCGGCGTTCCCGCACCCCCCGGGGCTTTACAAGAGCCTCGTTCAAACCGCCACGCTGCGCATCCTTCGCGCGGGTTTGCCTGCGGTTGACCGCGAAGTTCGCGTTAGCGCAGCGCAGATGAATAACGTCCCGGACAACCCGCCGCGCTGCGGCGACGGCGTGTGCGAAGTCGACCGCGGGGAAGACGGCCGCTCGTGCCCGGTTGACTGCCCAAGCCAAGCAAGCTGCACGGACGGCATCAAGAACGGCGACGAGGAGGGGGTTGACTGCGGCGGAGCCTGCCCCACTAAGTGCACTTTCTCGCAATACTCGCCGCTTCCCGCAAGCGTTTCCTTAAAGCTCAACGACGAGGCTTTTGCCCGCGTGACTTACAGCCTGAAGCCCTTGCTTGACGACGGCTGCAAGCCAGTCAGCTGCGAAGTTCGTTCGTCGTTCCTTGACTCGCGCAATCCCGTCACCGCCCTCTCAAACTTTGTCTCTGTTGACTCTGCCGCGTGCGCAAGCAGGCAAGTGGCGCAAATAACTGCCGACTACTCGACTTTCCAAAACCTCTACCGCACTTACGTCGGCGGCGGGTCGCTTCAAGTCCTTTGCGCTGACGGCAACTTCGCCTCGCGGCCGCTGCGCGTCTCCGCCGAGAATATGCACGGGCTGCCTGAAGACCCTGCCACCTGTGCTGATAGCATCAAGAACCAGAACGAGCAGGGAGTTGACTGCGGCGGCGTTTGCGCAGCAGCGTGCCCAATTGCGCCCACTTGCACCGACGGAGTGAAGAACGGCAACGAGACTGGCATCGACTGCGGCGGGCAATGCCCGAACGCCTGCACGGAGAACTTGTACTTGCCGCTTCCAACAAGCGAAATAGTATTGCGGCTGAATGACGACTTGTTCGCCGAAGAGTTCTACCACACGAAAGGCCTTGGCCCCGCGCCAGTCCAGTGCTCTCCCTTGCGGGTCGCGGCCGCAAGCCCCGACGATGACCCGACGACCTCAATCGGCAATTTCGTTTCAGTTGACTGCAGCGGCAGCGTCGTTCACGTGGTTGCCGACTACAAATCGTTCCCCAAGGACTTGCTTTGGCGCGGCCTTACTCAAGGCGCGTCCTTCCAAGTACGTTTCCAGCCAATCAACCCCAACGCCCCAACCAACACGGGCGCCGTTGGCGAACGCGTATCGCTCTTCAAGACAATGCGTGTCATCGTGACTGCCGAAAACGCGGCCGGTTTGCTTGGCGCGCCCATTGCAAGCGGCATCGACTCGCTTCCCTCATCCATCTTCCTTCCCGTCTTCACCTTCCAGTCGCTTCGCGCAGGGCCAACTAGCGGCAACTCGTTTGGCTTTGCAACCCCAAGCCAGAAGGCGATTAAGGTGCACTTCCGAACCGACCCGCAGTGTGACTTGCAGGGATTCCTTGGCGCAGGCGCGGGAGTTGGGGCAGCTGGCGCTGCCTTCCCGCCGGGTGCCTTTGGAGCAATCCCGCCCTTCGGGCCCGGAGCTTTCGGTGGTGGCATTGCCGGAATGCCAATTGGCGTGCCTCCACTTGCAATGAACCCGATGTCCTACTGGCAAGGCAACCCGTTTGAAAACGCGCCCGCAATCCTCTACCCGCCGGACTATCCGATTGAATGCCGAGTACCGCAAGTGCTCTACGCGCCGCAGCTTTGTGGACTCTGCCAGCCGTTCATCCCCGGCCTTAGCTACTTCGCGCCCGGCGCGCTTGCAACCGCAACTGCCCCCGGTGCCGGCGCGCAGGCAAGGGCAATGGGCCCCTACACCCAAGGCGCGGGGGCATACGGTTATGGCGGCGGCCTTGGCGCATCGCCTTATGGCACTCCACAGTACGGCGGGCCGTTCGTGGGCGGCATGAGCCCAATGTATTCACCGTACCAGCAATTCGGCGGCATGCAAAACTATGGCCTTGGGATGAACGGACCGTTCTCGCCGGGCTTTGGAGGGCAAGGCGGAATTGGTGGCGGTTTC
>CAZPDD010000115.1:0-3414 GCA_964585235.1 Microcaldota archaeon
CATTTCCATCATGTAGCCGGTGACTTCCTTCTCGCGCATCTGCATCTGCTTGGTTTTCTTCTCGTCGTTCGCTTCCATTGCCTCGCGCAGGCCCTTCTGGTAGGAGTTGATTTCGCGCTGCAGGTGCTTGAGCCTGTCGCGGCTGCCAAGCTTCTTTGAGAGCAGCAGGCTGATGCCCACGTACGCGAAGGCGGAGACGAAGATTACGGGCCAGGCTTCAACCATTGGATGGAACCAACCATTTTTCAACCATTGTTACTCAACCGACGAACTGGCGCAATGCAGGATAGGCTTCGAACAGCTGCTGCTGCGCAAGCTCTTCGTAAAAGCGGTAGAGGATGCCTACGGTGAGGAGGATGCCGGTGCCGGTTCCAAGCGCGCCCGTGATGTCGGCAAACCAAGCAAGCATGCCGACGAAGATGCTGCCGAGGATGGTGATGACGGGAATGTAGCGGGAGAGCACGCTTTCGATGACGCGCGGGTCGGCTCGAAAGCCCGGGATTTGCAGGCCGGCGCGCTCAAGCTGGCCGGCGACGTCGCCGGCGCTCATCCCCGTGCTTTCTATCCAGAACCAGCCGAAGATGACGCAAAGGACGATGAGCGTCAGGCCGTAGACTAGCAGGTGAAGCAGCTCGTAAGGCTGGACGATGAACTCGAGGTAGGCGCGGTAGTTGCCGTCAAAAAGAAGCAAGGGCGAAGGGAGGGCGCTTGAAAGGTAGGCAAAGCCGTTGACCGGCTGGTTGTTGGCGTACTGGCCGAATAGAGGCAGTCCTGCCTTGAAGAAAAGCAGGCCTAGAAGCTGGATATTGAGGATGACGGCGCTTGCGAGGATGACGGGAATGTTGCTTACGTAGAGGAACTTGATGGGATAGCGCGCTCCTAAGCCGCGGGCTTTTCCGTAGGCGAGAGGCAACTCGATTTTCATTCCCTCGACGTAGACCGTCACTAGGAAAACTGCGATTGTGAAAAGTATGGGCGGGAGGAACCACACGGCGTTGACTATGTCGCCGCCTGCGGCGGTTTGCAGCGCCTTTGGAATAAGCCCGTAGTAAATGCCCGTTGCGCTCGTGCTTATGCTAAAAGCACCCAGGAATACCGCCTGGCAGACTCCGGCCGCGATGAAGAGGCTTATGCCCGAGCCGATGCCGTGCTTTTGCACCACTTCGTCAAGGAACAAAAGAATGATCGAGCCGAGGGCGAGCTGGAAAACCACGAACAGCTGGGTGAGGAGGATGCTTCCGAAAAGCGCGTGTGTGGAAGTGACTCCTACGTAGCCGGAGAAGACGTAGATGGCGGCTTCGACAAAGGAGAGGGCAATGGCGAGGAGCTTCTGCAGGCCTTGGAACAGCTGCTTGTTCTCGGACTTGTGAAGATCCATTGAAATCAGGCCCGCGCCGACGGCGAGCTGGAGGAAAATGCTTGCAAGCACGATTGGGCCGATTCCCGCGGTCAGGAGAGTCCCTATGCGGCTGCCGAGGAGGATTTCAAGGCGCTCGAAGGAAACCAGGCGCGTCGGGTCGATGCCGATAGGGTAGACCTGGCCCATTACGTAAAAGATAAGTAGAGCGACGCCAGTCCACATTAGCTTTTCTTTCAGCGTTGGCGCGCGCTCGGGCTTGCGAACTTCGGGCAGGACGGAAATAATCGGCCTCAGCGCTTCCAAAACCATTTTTGAATCCCAAAACTATTTTGCAGGTATATGGGCAAGCAACGCTTTTTATTGCGTTGGTCTCAGGCTTTTGAAGCCGGCGCCTGCACCGCCTTTGGCATGGTGCCTGCAGGCTGTTTTGGCGCCGGAGCCGCCTTCTTTGCCTGTGCCTCAGCCTTGCCCCCTGCGTCCTCGATTTTCTTGCGGGCGCCTTCTGAAAAAGAGCTTGCGTGAACGAAGGCGCGGCCCAAAAGCTTTCCGCCGGCAACCACTTTGGAGCCCGGGGGAAGAAGCACTTTGGCCATGCCGTTTTCAACAGGGTACTTGCCGGCAGCAATGCCCGTGCTAATTTGTTCGAGCGTCACCGTCATGAGCTTGCTGCGCACGCTTGAAAAGCCGTACTTGCGGTTCTTGTGCTCGCCGCGCTTGATTGTGCGAAGCCAATTGTGCTTGTGGAAGCCCGCGTTGCCCTTGCCTCCCTTGTTGCCTTTCCCGCGGCGGTTCTTTGCGTTGCCCCCTCCGTAGGAGCGGTTGCCCAAGTGCTTGCGTTTGCGTGATTTGATGCGTCGTGACATTTGTTTTTTACACCATTTAACCTTAGAGCATGCGTTCGATTAGGGAATTGATTTTCTCACCGTGGTTGCCAAGCGCCCCATGGGGATATGCCCATTTTATTGAGCCGAAGCCTTTTTTGGGCGAGTTAAGGCGGTAGACCTTCCGCTTGCCCTGGCGCTGCTCAAGCTTTGCGATTACTTCTGGGCTTACCTCCCCAAATCCGATGTAGTCCTTGCACTCGCGCAAGAGCGAATGAGCCGAAGGCGTGTCTTTGAGGAGCACAAGGTGGTTGCGGCGCGTGAGCTTGAGGTGCACGAGGATTTCCTTAGTGCGCCAGCGGACTCCCGCCACTCCGCGCACGCGGATTGCGGCAAGCATATGGCCTTCGCCGACGCGAGCCGGGGAGGCTGCGGGCTTTGCGCGCTGCTTTCCATGGGCGCGAGCGGCCTTGGTTGGTGTTGCTGAGTTTTTGGTTGCCATGTGAAAATCACTCGTGTTTTATTATTACTCAACTGCGGGCTCTTGCGCGGCGGAAGCTTGGACGGGTTCGTCAGCCACATCATCATCGCCGGCGACGCCCTTTTTCAGGCGGTTGAGCTTGTCAAGCGCGTTGATGGTCGCAAGCACCATGTTGAAAATGTTGCGGGTGCGGCCTTTGGTGAAAGTCCAAACGTCCTTGACGCCTGCGAGCGTGAGGACTTTTCGCGCAGTCTCGTTCGCAACGATGCCCACTCCGCGGGGGGCCGGCTTGAGGACTATTTCAGTCGAGGAATTCTGCCCCTTGACGGCACGCAGAATCGAATGTGGGGTGCCGCAGCCGCATTCCCACGAGCTGCAGCCAAGCGGCACGCGTACAAGGCGTTTTTTAGCATCAACTATCGCCTCGTTGATTGCGTCGCGGCTTTCGGCGGACTTGCCCACGCCAACGCCCACCCAGCCGGCGCCGTTTCCGAGTATGACAACCGCACGCATCTGCTGCTTTCGGCCGTAGGCCGTCATGCGCTGGGTGCTGTTGACCTGCACGACATCTTCGCGCAGGTCGGGAAGAAGAATGTCGATAATTTGGGGCTCGAGAATGCGCGTCCCGCTTGCGAGAATCTCCTCCATTGAGGAAATTTCGCCGGACTTTACTTTCCTGCCTAACGCCGTGCGGGGAATCCAGTCGCGCGACTGAGCAGAACGGCTTTCCTCGTCGCGGGGACGCCTCTCGC
>CAZPDD010000116.1:0-3399 GCA_964585235.1 Microcaldota archaeon
TTGAATCATGAGTAATGACTACGCGCCACGGGCCGTATCCCTTACGCTGGCCCGGCAGCGGCCCGCCGTGCGGGTTTTCGGCCAAAACGTTGCCGACCGAAATCTCCTTCAACAAGCCAAGGTGTTCGTCGTGCGGAATGCTTATGGCAAAACCGGACGCTATCAGTTGTCGGGCGAGCAGTTTCAAAGAGCGGCTATTTGAACGCAAAACAGTCATTTCCCATATTTCACCTAAACGGCCTAGAATTCCGCCTTAGGGCCATGAGGTCGGCAGTACGGCCGGCTTTGGCGAACAAGGCGCTTGAGACGAACTCAAGCTCGCTTGGGTCCATCGCTGCGCGCAAGTCAGCCTCGATGAGCGCAGCCGGATAGGCGTATTCCCTGTTGCCTTGCGACAGGCAGTTGATTAGCCCCGCAAGCTCGCTTATTTGCGCCTTGCTCTCTGGCAAGAGAAAGTCAACGCGCAAGGGCCTGTCGTACTCAACCGGCTTGACGTAAAAACTGCCGATTTTCTTTCCCCAGTCGCCTAGGTCGCGAAGGACGGCGTGCTCGGCAGCTGCGCTTGCGTACTTGAAAGCAGGAGTGCGCTCGCCCTTCTCCAGAAAGTCGTAAAGGAAAGTCGTGTCATTCGCCTTTTCAAGCGCGCCGGCAAATTCTTTGAGATGCGCGCCCGCGTTTTTCAACAGCAAGTCGAGAAAGTGCCTGCCGCGCGAGTCCTTGATGACGCCGGCGAGGAAGATGCCGTTGCCTTGGCAGAATTCGTAAAGCTCGACGAACTTCGCAAGCACGAGTTCGTAGTCGGGGTAGACCGAGCTGTCGCGCGATGGCCTGTCGCCCACTTGAGGAAGGATGCTCCCGTCGAGGAGAAGAAGCCGCGGGGAAAAGCGCCTGGCGCATTCTAGGGCGCAGGAAAGCTCGCTTTCAAGCCGGAGCAGGGAATTTCGCCAGTTGAACTCGTGCGACTGCAGCGAGTTTGCGAAACGAACTGCGTAGGAAGGCACGGGGGAGGGGAAGTACTCGTAAGCGCGGACAACGCCGTCGAAGTAGTCAAAGCACACGCCGCAAGAACGAAGGAGATACAAGTCGATGCCGTGGAACTCGCGCGCGAGGATGCCGCCGTCAACTGCCGCCACCTTGCCGGTGGCAACTGTTTGTGCAACCGAGAGGCGTAGGCCCTCGGGCTCAAGCGAGTCAAACGCGCCAAGCGAGGCGCCTGAGCCGCGCAATGCTGCGGCCGCGGACTTGCGCGAAAGCTCGAGTGAATTGACTTCGTCAACGAGCTTTTGCAAGTCTTCGGAAAACATAGTGGTTATAATCCTCCCGAACGTTTTATTTAATTCCAATGGATTACAAGCAAGCAATCATCGTAAGAAGCGACCTTGGCATGGGCAAGGGAAAGATTGCCGCGCAAGCGAGCCATGCTTCCCTCGCCGCCTATAAGAAAGCCACTTCGCAGGCGCGCGAAAAGTGGGAGGCGAGCGGCACCGAGAAAATCGTCCTGCGGGCGGCAGGCGAGAAGGAATTGCTGGAATTGTTCGAGGCGGGCAGGCGGGCGAAGCTTCCGGCGGCGCTTGTAAAGGACGCGGGGCATACTCAAATCCCTTCGGGGACGGCAACTGCGGTTGCAATCGGCCCGGCATTAGAGGCGGAAGTAGACGCGATTACGGGAAAGCTCAAGCTACTTTGATTGCGTGCTTTAGGCCACCGAAGTCTCCGTCGCGAGTAACTAGCGGGAGGCCGTTTTCAAGCGCAGTTGCGTAAATCAGCGAGTCGGCGAGCGCAAGCCCGGAGTTTACGGCCAACTTTGAAGCGAGTTCACAGGTTTCCTTTGACAGGGGAAGCACTTCGAATTCTGCAAGCGCCGCCTTTATTTCATTCCATTCCCGGCCTTTCCCCGCCAAGTGGAAAAAACGCGCGACTTCGGCGAAGCTGATCATAGAAATGCGCGACTCGCTCCCTTCAAGAAGTCGTTTTGCCTCCCCGCTAAGCTCTTGTTTTAGAAAAGCAATGACTATGGTCGAGTCAATCAAATTTTCTTTCACGCTTATCCCTCACGAAGGGCGGAGTGCCTTTCAAGATTCCTTGAAATGGCTTAAGGGCATGATAGACCCCGCGGCTCGCCAGCCGGTGCACAGCCTCGTCATACGTTTTTGCGCCCATCTCCCTCTTCCGCTCGTCAACCAACTCCTTCGTTTCCCTACTCACTGGCAGCATGACATACGGATACATTATAATCACCGTTATAATTATGCGGCCGGGCGGTTAAAAGTCATTCCGTTATGGGAGGGATTCACCTTACGAACTCGACGTTTTCCATGTCCTTGAACGCGCTGTCGCCGGTCAGGAAAACGGCATTCAGTTCCTTGGCCCTCACGTAGCCGATTGCGTCGGCGTAAGAAATGTTTTTACCTGCCCTCTTGCTTTCAAGCCTCATTTTCATCGCCTCCCTGATGGACGCATCCGGCAACTCAACGCACATTGGGAGGAAATAGTCGTAAGCGGCATCCGCCGCCTCCACCCCGCGGTTGGAAAGCGCGTAGTAATACGCTTCCATCAACTGTATTTTGGAAGTGGAGCCGCGGACGTTCTCGAAGAACTGCCGATAATGGGCGGTTCCCTTGAGCGCCTCTATGAGGGCATAACTGTCGTAGAAGTAGCTAGTCATCCCAACCCCGCCTCAACTCCTCCTTGATTGCCTGGGTGCTTTTCCGGCTTTTGACGCTGCCAAAAATCTCCCCGAAGGAAGGTATTTTCCTGAACGAAAGATTAATCTCGTCCCCCTCTGCCAGGGACTCGCGCAAAGCAACTTCGCGGGGCACCACTACGGCAAGCGACCCGCCCCATCTTTTTACAATTGCCACGAACTCCAACTCCAACTACCCCGCATATCACTTAAAATATAATAAATGATATGCGAAGTTATATTTATGCTTTTTCACTCCTGGAACTGCTGCCAGAGGGAGCGCTTGCGCAAAAGGAGCTCGCGGGCGGATGCGGATAGCAGCGTACTGAAGCGCAGCGCCTCGTCGGGGTTGAGGCGGAAGCCCACCGTGCCGATGCTGTTGGCGATGCGGACGGTGACAAGGCCGTCTTTGGGGTATCCGTTCATCATTTCCGCAGGGGAGCTTTCGATGCGCAAAGCCGAGCGGTGGGACTCGCCCTTGTCGTCCTTATACCAATGGATTATTTCGTCTTCAATCATTTTCTTTTCCAACTCCCTGAACGACGCCGGCTCGCTCTTGCGCCCCCCTTTGGCCTCGCACGGCCCAAACCCGCTTTCTTCAACATGAATTCCCTTCTTGATGAAACGCGAAAAATATATCCGTTCACCCCGACCGTAGCGTCGGGGCTCTCGCCGTTTGAAGGAGTTCCTATTTCTGTTGTATTTATTTGCGCTAA
>CAZPDD010000117.1:0-3317 GCA_964585235.1 Microcaldota archaeon
AAGGACTCGCGAGGCGCAACGCTTGCGAGCGGGTATTCAGTCCAGGGCGATTTTGAGGAGCACGTGCTGCCGCTTAACGCAAGGCAGGTGCAAACTCGTGACAAGGGCACCCAGTTCGTATTGGCGCAGGGGATGGTAGTCGAGTACAAGCCGCTTGACTTTGGCAAGGAAAACTTGGTTGAAATTTCGCTCCCCGTCGCAGCTTCCCTCACCATTCCGGCTGGCAGCCGCGAGCTGGTTGACGCAAAGTCGCAGGAAGTGCATTACCTTTTGCCCGGAGGAGAGAAGGTGGTGTTCCCGCAGGGAGCGCCAAAGACTGTGCGGCCGGGCGGGGAAATCGTCTTCAAGCTCGAGGCTGGCACGAGGTTTAACGTGCCAAGCGGCTGGGTGGCAAGCTCGCCCGACGGCAGCGCGGCGCTCAAGTACGCAAGCCGATGGAGCTTCCAAGTTGACAAGGACACAACTGTGCAGCAGGTTGGCAACGAATACGAAGTGCGCTTCAAGGCCGACACTTCCATTTCGCCAACAGGCTACCTCGCGGCGCGAATGCAGGTAAGGCCGGGGGTGGCGAACGAGGACATTTCAACAACCGCCCGCGTAATCGGCTCGATATTCAACCTCAAGCCGCTCGCTGGCACACCTGGTTCGGGCAACTTGCTTGTTGGCGGCGCGCCTGCGGGAGTTTCCTTGCCTAACTTGCCTCTTCCTGAAAAGCTTCCCCTGGCGCCTAAGCTCTTCCCCAACCAACCCAACAACCCGAATTCCCAGGCGCCCAACCGGAATTACTTTGTCATAATCCCCGCGAACACCAACGTGAGGTTTATCCTCTCGCCGCTTAAGCTCGAGGACATTGCAGGCAGCAGGATTGCCGAGCTCAAGTTCACCCTTGGCTTTGCGGGCTACGTCGAGGTAGACGGCCGCAGCGAAATAAAGCCGCAGGACGGCGGCTTGAGCGCGACTTTCCCCGGCTGCCAAACCGTGACAGTAGTTGATTCGCGTGGGGCAAAGCCGCGCATCGAACAGCGCGACTCCGTTGCCATTTCAATAACAAACGCGCGGCAGGAAAACCCGTCTACCGGCGCGGCAAACCCTGCTGTTAACCCGTCAACCACCAAGCGCCTCGTGTTTTCACCCGGAGCGCAGCTCACTCTCAAGGCCGGCGCAACCGACGACGTCAACTGGCGTTACGTGAAGATGTGGTTCCCAAGCGAACTCACTTTCGAGCTGCCGCAGGACACTGTGCCAAACCCCGTGCAGGCAGGGGAAGTTACTTTCGGCCCGTCAAACAAGCCACCTGAATGCAGGCCGATGAAGACCGAGCAGAACATCGAAGTTTCAGTTCCGTTGGTCGACCGCATTGACTTTGGAGGCGTGCCGGCAAACGGCAGGTCTGTTGACAAGCGGCCGGCAGTTGCCCAGCCGAGATTTTACCTCAATGCCGAGCACGAGGTGCGCGTCGCGATTTGCGAGGATGCGGCAAAAAGCGGCCCGAGCCAAATCGGCCCTGGCGTCTACTCCGTATTGCAGGCGCGTTTTGTCAACCCAACTCCCGCCGCAGGCGATGAGGCTTTTGTCACAACCTATTCAATCACGCTTGACGACGGCAACCGCAAGGCGGACGTGACCGTTGCAATGAAAAACGGCGGCAGCGTGCCGGTGACAGTTGACTTGGACAAGACCAAGCTAGACGGCACTGCGCTTGAAGCATACGGCGCTTACGGAAGCCAGGGCAAAGACACGTGGTGGAAGTCTTACTACGATGCGGCCGGAACGGGCTTCAAGTGGCTTGGCGGAGTTCAAAAGGCAGCCGGGCAGGTGGAAATTTCTCCCACCACAACTGGTGATTTTGCAAACATTTTCCAGACTTCAGTTTCTCTCCCGCGCTCGAGCCAGTTCGTCAACCCGCTGACAAATTGCGTTGACAAGGAAGGAAAGCTTGAGGGTGACCTTGAGTTCCACGGGTTTGAAAGCTCCACCAAGAATGGCGTGAAGTCGAACAAGATCCACATCATCATTGTCATCAAGAAGAACGAGGGCAAGTGCATTGCGGCAAAGCAGACAGAGCAGCTGCTTCGCTCCGGCTTTTACGCAACTCACGCGCTTGAAGTCAAGTCCGACCTCGTGACTGTAAGCCACTCGGGCAACAAGCTTTCCTTCAAGGCACCTGAAGCAACTCACGTGCGCTATTTCGCGGTTGTCAACAACTTCCAGGACGACAACGGCGTGCTTGTCACTCCAAGCTGGCCCGACGGCCAGAATGC
Source organism: Microcaldota archaeon (assembly GCA_964585235.1). Classification (GTDB taxonomy): domain Archaea; phylum Micrarchaeota; class Micrarchaeia; order Norongarragalinales; family UBA97; genus JAGVFW01. The sequence goes on from CAZPDD010000117.1 coordinate 2,262, forward strand.
CGACTGCACGCTCGTCTACCGCGCAAAGTCTTTTGACACTGCCGCAAGCACTTCTGACGCCAGTGCGGGAGTGGAAGAACTCAAGCTACCCCTCACTGCCGACAACCCGTTCGAACTTGCCCGAGGCGGCGTTGGCCTGGTGAAGTGCGTGCCAAGTGCCGACGCGAAGGACGGCAAGAAAAACCCTGCTGGAAGCAACCTTGACAAGAAGCTTGTGCTGAAGGCAAAAGCCATCAGCAAGGGAGGAGGCGATGCAAGCTCTTCAGCAAATCAAGGAGGAGATGCGGGCGCACAATCTTCAAGCCAATCACAGCAAGCTGCACAGTCAGGCGGCTCACCGGCGGCACAGGGCGGCAACATTTTCCAGCCTTCGCAAGCAACTGCAAAAAGCATTGCGCAAACCGCATTCGCGCCTGTTGAGACTGTCGCAACGCTCGAGTTGAATGTGTTCAACCCCGAGGCGCAAGTCTATTCGTTCTACAAGGAAGCCGGCACGCCCTTAGGCACGCTTTGCCCGGATGGGGAGAACTTGCTTGACAGCAAGTGCACGAAAGTATCGCAAGACATACAAAGGACACAGCTTGCCCAAGCCTCAGCCGCCGGCGCAGGAGCAGCCTCTGGAGCGCAAACAGGCACGGGCGTGGGCGGCTTGCAGGAAGCGCCCAAGTGCGACGGCAACGTTGCGCTTGGCAAGTGCTGGGTTGACGCAAACCAAAACCGCGCCGACCCGTCTTTTGAAACGAAGGCCATGCAGGGGCTCATCTGCAAGCAGACGGCTCCCGGCAGCGCGGCGTTCGTGCCTGCAACCGACATCAACGACAAGACTCTTTGCTGCGGTGCGGCTAACCTGATGCCTGCTGAAGGAAGCGGATGCCAAAAGCCAAACAGCATATTCCAAAACAGGCAGACCCCACAACAAACTCAAGCACCGGCAAGCCAACAGCAGCCAGGTCTGCAAAACCCTGCGCCGGTCACGGGTCACACGATTGAAGACAGCGTTGTGCAGGCGGCGCCGCAAACAATCCAATTCCAAAGCGCGCCGCAAGGCGGCACGTC
>CAZPDD010000118.1:0-3247 GCA_964585235.1 Microcaldota archaeon
AGCACCATTTCTGCAACCTGCTCGCTTGAATGCGCCGCAATTTCCCCCTCGCCTGCGTAAAGAAGAAGGTCAAGCTCGCTTGGAAAAGCGGCAAGCAACTTGTTGGCCGCTTCCGTCACTTTCTTGCCTGACAAGGCAGAGCCGAAGAGCGCAGCGAGAAGCTCGTGAAGCGGCAAGAGCGCCTTGAAGGGAATCGCGCCTTGCGGAACGAATCCCTCCGGCCTGTCGGCAAGCTCCTCCACGCGGCTCTCCACGCCTATGGTGAGGGGGCGCTTGCACACAGGGCAGCGGTTGTTGAGTTTCTTGCTTTCCCCAGGCGGGCAGGAGAACCCGCAGAGGCGGTGGCCGTCGAAGTGGTATTTTCCATAAGAAGGTGGCGTTTCAACCGTGAAGAGAAAACGGTCGGAATCCTTTTGGCGAATGGCGTCAACTATTTTTTTGTACGACACTTCCTCGTGAGAGAAGGATAATGCGTTGCACTCGCGGCCCAAGCGCCACGGGTAGTTCGAGTGGCTGTCGCTGTTGCTGATTAGAGTGAACTTGTCAAGGCGGCTGAGGCGCCAGCACATTGACGGGTCCGCCGACATTCCCGTTTCCAATGCCTTTATGTGCTTGACTTGGTCTTCGTAGCATTCTTCTAGGGAATTGAAGCCGCCGTTGCTTCCAAGCGCGCCAAACCAAGGGGTAAAACAATGGGCCGGATAAATCAGCAACTCCTTGCTTACTGCCATGCTTTTCTCAACGAATTCGGCGCTGCTGGTATTGCCGAACATCGGCCTGCCGTCGGCAGCCAGGTTGCCCATCTTGGAGTAGACGTCGTTCAGCTGCGCCACCACTTCGAGGGAGGGCGCGTGGATGATGTGGTGGACTTTCTTCACGCCCCTTGGTGTTGACTTGAAGGTCGCGACTTCGTTCGTGAGTGTGAAGAGGGTTTGGTTGGAGTCGCCCTTCAACCTGAAGAGGCCGGTGCCGCCAACTTCGGAGAGCTTTTCACTTAGTTCCTTGAACCACAGTGGGTGTGAAAAGTCGCCCGTCCCGAGGAGGGACAAGCCCTTGAGGCGGGCGCCTTGCGAAAGCCCCTCGAGGCTCATTGCAGGCGAGACGGCGCGCGAGTATTTGGAGTGGAAGTGGAAGTCGGCAAACAGCGGGCGCATACGAAAGTTTGGCGCGCGGTAAGTAAATAAATGCCCTTGCGGAAAGCACTTCATGGCGCAGCAAGCTGTTGGTAAAAACAGGTTTAGGCGGAGGAATTCTCCCGAAGCGATTGCGGCACTCGCAGTACTCATTGGGGCGCCGGCTTTGCTTGGCGGCGTTGGCGGCTACCTTGCAAGGGGCCAGCAAGTCGGCCGGCAGCAGGAAGCGATTGAGGGACTGATGGGGGAACTGAGAGCTGCAAACGAAGTCAAGGAAGACACCCAGGCGGCGCTTAACGACGTTAACAACAAGAGAATTGAGGCGGCGCTTGAGCTGCAAAAAGCTTCCAAGGCGGCTGAAAACGCGGGGAAAGAAAACAACCGGTTGAAGGGGCTTGCGAGGCAGCTTGAAAGATTGGTGCGCGAGGAAGCCAAGAGAAACGCGGGCTTTAGGGACATCGTTGAAAAGAAGGCGCCTCACTTGCTGAAAAGCCCCGTGACCATCAAGGGAATTAGGAAGCTGCCGCCCAAAAAACCCTTTTACGGCGAGCCTAAGGCTTTTGCGATGCGCAGGTGAAAATCAGGCGCGCAAGCGAGTGGGCTTTGGCTGCCGCCGGCTATTCATGCAACAAGACAACTTTCCTTATCCGCTTCAAAAATCTTGCTTTCGCCTTTTTTCGTGATTGAAGCGTCCTTTCCTGAAACGAAGTATTCCACTTCAACAACCGAGGGCTTGTAGCAGCCAAGGCCGCTCGACTTGAAAGCAAACACGTTGAAACCCCCTTCGGCTTTTTCCGCACGGCTGCCGCGCACTTGCGTTACAAAATACCTGCCCTCTTGCCCGGAAAACAGCCCTTTTCCGTCGAAGTTGAAGAAAGCATCCCTTTCAAGAAAGCGCACGAATGCCATGGCTTCGCCGGGCGAATCTACGGGCGCGAATTCGTGTTTGAATGCCTCGACCGAATCAATGACTTTTACCCCGCCGTCTCTCACTACCAGGTAATTTGTGTAAACTTTATAGTCGGAAGGAAGGGCATAATCGGAATACAAACTGCGCCTGCTGCCGGTATCTTCGCTTGGCTCGACGAAATCCCTGCAACTCAAAAACACTCCGCCCGGAGTAAGTGCGCGGTCAACGAGCGGATCGGGTTCATCAACGAACACATCGCGGATGCCTGAAGGCTGCTTTTCTAGAGACCGGCAGGTTATTCCAGCGAATGCAGAATAGTTGGTGCAGTCCCACGAGCCGTAGTAGGACTTTGCACAATTTTTTTCAAGCAGCGAAAAGTCAACATGCGCCTGAACCGGCGGGCTCGTTGGCAGGAAATCCGGTTTCGAGACGTGGCCTTCCTGCAGGCAGCCGACGGCGAAGATGCCTGCGAGCAGGAGGGCGAAAAACGCTTTCATAAGGTATTGCAGTTGCTAGCGGGATTTAAGAGTTTGCAAAACATTAGGCGGCTAGGGGGCGCGGGCCTTCCCGGGCTAGCGTATGTAAGTCAGGTCCTGGCGCACTGGGGCTGCGCCGGGAAGCGCCGAGCTTTCATCAGCGGCTTTGGCCGACTGCTTCTGGAACTGCTCGACGAGCTTGGTTGCCTTTTCCGCCTGCTTGCTCAAGCGCGCGGTGTCGACTTTCACGCCAAGAAGCTTGGCAATCACTTCGGTGAGCATTTTTGCGCCATTCGCGTCGGCAATCGGGCCGGGCGTCTCGACAAGCAGGCAGGTGCCTTTCAAGCCGTAAAGCTTGGCAAGGGAAGGCAGGAGGCCCGCCATGCCGACAATTGGGATGACGCCGTCGTTGAGCTTGCCGCCGAGCTTCAAAAGGCGGCCGAGCAATTCCTTGCTCGTGCTAGTGCAGTAGACCGAAGGCTTGTCCTTGATTGCATTAGTGGCGTAGCCCGCCATTGCGACAACCGTGCTTACACCCAATTCACGCGCAGCTTCAAGAATGCGCGCCGAGACTTCGTACTGCCCTTCTACGGTAAGCGGCTGCAGGTCCCCCCGGATGACGATAATGTCGTTTTTGGCGCCCTTGGGCCTCGCGCGGTAGAACTTCATGGAAAAAAGCCGGAGCTTGCCGTTCTTGTTGCGGGCGTCCGCCGGATAGAGAAAGATGC
>CAZPDD010000119.1:0-3214 GCA_964585235.1 Microcaldota archaeon
GGCGCTCAACAGCGCGGTGTGGAGCGGCGGGTCGTTTGTTTTCGTTCCCAAGGGCGTGCACGTCGACTTGCCTTTGCAGGCTTACTTTCGCATCAACGCGTCTAACGTGGGGCAGTTCGAGCGGACGCTAATCATCGCCGAGGAAGGCAGTTCAATTCATTACCTTGAGGGTTGCTCCGCGCCAATCTACTCCGCGGCTTCGCTTCATTCTGCGGTTGTCGAGATTATTGCCAAGCCCGGCGCCCGCGTGCAGTACACGACAATCCAGAACTGGTCGAACAACGTGTACAACCTAGTGACAAAACGCGCGTTCGCGTATGCGGATGCAAACGTCTTTTGGCTTGATTGCAATCTGGGCAGCAAAGTCACGATGAAATTTCCCAGTGTCTATCTGATGGGAGAAGGCGCGCGGGGGGAGGTCTTGAGTCTTGCGTATGCGGGCAGGGGCCAGCACCAGGACAGCGGCGGAAAGGCTGTTCACCTCGCGCCCAACACTACGTCAGTCATTACTTCAAAGTCGGTTTCAAAGGACGGCGGCCGTGCGAGCTACAGGGGCTTGCTGAAAGTTGCAAAAGGCTGTACTGGCGTGAAGTCATCGGTAAGATGCGACGCCCTGCTCTTAGACTCGGAGTCCCGCAGCGACACTTACCCCGATATGCAGATTGAGGAGGAGCGCGTGAGCGTCGGCCACGAGGCAACGGTCGGGAAGATTGGGGAGGAGCAGTTGTTTTACCTGATGAGCCGCGGGTTGTCGGAAAGCGAGGCCTTGTCGCTCATCGTTCTTGGTTTTATCGGCGAGTTTACCCGCCGGCTTCCGATGGAGTATGCGGTTGAGCTCAACCGCTTGGTGGAGCTCGACATGGCCGGTTCGGTTGGCTGAAAGCAGAACGTGGTTTTGTTTGACGGAGAGTTGTTTGAAATGGAAGTTGCCGAAGCCAAGGGAATTTCTTTTCCAGCGGGCTTTGCAAAGCAGGACGGGCTTTCTTTTTTGCGCAAGTTTTTTTACGATTCTTTCCTAAATGCGCCGGTTGGGAAAAAGGAGCTTGAGGAGTTTTCTTTTTCCGAGGCTGGCGTTGTTGCCGGCAGTCTCCTTAGGGTGGAGGGAAGCGGGTTTGAGGCAATGCCGCTCGGACGCGCTGTTGAAGAGCGCGTCGCAGATTTTCCGCCTCTTTTTTCAAAGCTTTTCGTCGCCTCTGCTTCGGACGAAAGGCACTTGCTGCTTGCAAGGGCTTTTTCAGAGCCGTTGTTTGTCTTCGTTGCCGATGGCGGCGATGCGAGATTGAAAATAAGGTATCCGGATTCGCAGCCGCCTACTGGCGTTTTTTCGTCGTTTTTCAACCTGCTCGTTGTTGGTGATGGCGCTCGTGTGTCGGTTGTTGAGGAAAACCGTTTTGCCGGCAAGGGCGTTTCTTCAACGGAAGTTGTCGCGGGGCAAAGGGCTCAAGTCGAGTTTGCCTCTTTGCACTCCCCATCTGCGGCGTTTCTTTGTAAAAAGCGCTTTTTCGCCGGCAAGGAATCGCGGCTCCGCGTGTTTTCCGGGTTTTTCGGCGGGCCTGCCTGCAGGGCGGAGACGCAGCTTGTGCTTGAGGGGGAGGGGGCTTTTGCGTCAGATAACAATGCTTGTTTCGCGTCTGGCACGCAGTTTTTTGACTTGACTTCGAATATCGTCCACTCTTCCCCGTCTACTAAGGGACATTCGGTGAGTAAAAGCGTGTTGAAGGATGCGGGGCGTTCGGCCGCCTGGGGCTGCATTCGCATCAACAAGGGCGCGAAGGGAAGCGATTCTTTCCTTGCGCAAAAGGCGCTGGTGCTTGATGCTGGGGCGCGGGCGGATGCTACGCCGACTCTGGAGATTTTGGAGAACGACGTCCGGGCGACTCACTCTTCCGGTGTTACTCACTTGGATGACGAGGCTTTGTTTTACCTTGGCTCCCGGGGCTTGCCTCCGCTTGAAGCACGCAAGTTGCTTGCAGGGTCGTTTTTGGAAGGCGTTTTCGACGGCGTTTCCGACGAGGGTTTTCGCGAGGCGGTGTCAGCCGAGATAGCCGGCAAGTGGCTTTGAATAGTTTAGAGTTGGTAGGGGGGTTAAAGTGGAAGTTAGTGTTGAAACAAGTTTTGATGTTCAAGCGCTAAAACGCGATTTTCCCGTCTTGCATCGCGAGTTGCCTGGCGGAAAGCGTTTGGTTTACTTGGATAATGCCGCGACTTCGCAAAAGCCCGTGCAGGTGTTGGGAGCGATGGACGCGTTTTACCGAGAGCGCAATGCGAACGTCCACCGCGCGGTCTATTCGCTTGCCGCCGAGGCAACCAAGGCTTACGAGGGGGTGCGCAGGAAGGCGGCGTCTTTCATCGGCGCGTCTTCGGCGCAGGAAATTGTTTTCACGAGCGGAACGACGGCAGCCATTAACTTGGTGGCTTTTTCGTGGGCTTGCTCGAACTTGCGTGAGGGGGATGGCGTGCTGCTGACGCAAATGGAGCACCACAGTAACATAGTTCCTTGGCAGGCGCTTGCGCGGGAGAAAAAACTGGCGCTCAAGTTTATTCCCCTTACTTCGGAGGGGCGGCTTGACTTGTCGTCTTTGGACGAGTTGCTTGAGGGAGTGAAGCTCGTGTCCCTGTCGCACGCGTCTAACGTTCTTGGGTCGGTGAATGACGTTGCTTTCGTTGCGCGAAAAGCGCATTCAGCGGGGGCGCTTGTGTTGGTTGACGGCGCACAGTCGGTGCCGCACTTTCCTGTTGACGTGAGGGAGCTTGGCGTTGATTTCCTGGCTTTCAGCGGGCATAAGCTGCTTGGGCCAACTGGTACGGGAGTGCTTTGGGCGCGGCGTGAGTTGCTTGAGGAAATGCCGCCGGTTGTCTTTGGCGGGGACATGATTCGCGAAGTTTCTTTTTCGCAAGCGTCTTGGAATGACGTGCCGTGGAAGTTCGAGGCGGGGACGGGCAACATTGGCGGCGTGGTGGGGCTTGGCGCTGCTTTTGATTACTTGAATGGCGTTGGCTTGCGTAGGGTTGAGGCGCACGAAAAGAAGTTGACTGACTACGCGCTTGAGCGGCTTGGTTCTCTTGATGGCGTGACGATTTACGGCCCGCTTTCCTCGAAAGACCGCGTTGGCGTTGTGAGTTTTAACTTGAGGGGAGTGCACGCGCATGACTTGGCGAGCGTGCTTGACGCTGAGGGGGTTGCCATTCGTTCGGGGCATCATTGTGCAATGCC
>CAZPDD010000120.1:0-3172 GCA_964585235.1 Microcaldota archaeon
CCGTGCGGGAGGAACCGAAGCCGCACAGCGTCAAGTATGGCGACGCCGACACCCGCGCCCGGCACGGTAACGATGGCTACCAAGTAGCAACGCGCGTCGACGGTGGGCGCATGACCTACGGACTTAACGCCGCGGGTGCCCCGCCGCTCGACTGGTGGAACATCCCCACCGCCCCCTACAAAGGCAGCCACTACGCCGCCTTCCCCGAACAGTTATGCGTGCGCCCCATCCGCGCCCCATCGCCGCGCATGCCGACCGCCTCCAGCTTCATCAGCACGAGGCCGCGCGTAGAGGAGCCAAAGACGACGAGCCTGTCGCCCTGCCCGATGCCAAGCTCGTCACGCGCCTCCTTCGGGATTACAATCTGGCCCCGCTCGCCAACTGCAACCGCGCCGTAGAAGCTCTTGCCAAAGCCGCCGCCAGCTTCGCTGGGCTTGTGCCCCCTGATGGCCTTTCCTTTTTTCCCCATATGCATACTTTTCACACAATTCATATTTAAATAGTTTCGCGAAAAGCGCAGCCTTAAATTCGCGGCCTTGCTTTTCAAATGCATGCGGCCATTGCGTAAAGCCAAGGCTTTGAAGGCGGTTTCAACCCTTGCGGCCTTGCTTGCAAGCGCCTCTTTTCCAGCTTCAGCGGGAAAGCCGCGGCTTCAAAAAAATGCCGAGCCTCTAAGGGCCCATTCCGCAAACAGGTTCCCAATGGCCGTCAGGTACGGCGGCGACAGGATTGTACTTCAGGCGGCTCACGAGCTGGTTGAAAACACCGAGTCGGCAATCGAGGAGGCTGGCAGCGAAACCGGCATTCCCGGCGCCTTGCTGCGCGGGGTTGTCAAGGTCGAAACTGGCGTGAGTCCCTATGCCGTCAGCCGCAGCAACGCGCGGGGCAACGCGCAATTGACGAAAATCGCGCGCAATGAGGTAGCCCGGCGTTTCAACTACCGGCCAAATGACATTTACGACCTGAAGCAGAACGCAAAAGTGGCGGGTTGGTACCTGCGGCTTCTCCTCACACGCCACGTTCCGGCAAGGAAAGGCTTCTCTCCAAAGAACAGGGCTTCAAACATCCGCGCGGCATTGGCAATGTACCGCCTTGGTCCAAATGACCCGCGAATACGCGGGCCGGAAAAAACTTGGCCGGCTGGGGTGAGGAAATACGTCGACCGCGCATATGGGCTGTATGCAACCCACCCTGCTTCCCACAAGCACGCGTGGCTCGCAAAGCTTCAGGTTGCGGAAAAATGAAGGGGGGAGTCGGGGGGCTTTACGGCCGCAAAAAGCAGGCGGAGCGTTGTCCGCTAGTTCTTCGCCAGCCAGTCACGCATTTGCCTGACGAGGTCGGGCTGCCTGGCCAGCATTTCCGTGCCGTGTCCCGCGCCGTCAAGCAGCGTTAGTGTCACCGAGGCCCCGGGCGAGGCCAGTTCGGCCAGCCGCTTTGCGGAATACGCCCCGTACTCGTCTTCCCTGCTTGCAACGAGGAACAGCGGCCGGGCGCCGTATTGGACGATTGTGTTGATGGTGGTCACGCCACGGTAGTCAATTCCGGGCGAGAGGAGGATGACGCTGCTCACGTTCTTGTCCCTCGCGGCGTAGTTGAGCGCGACATTCGCCCCTATGCTCGCGCCAACTATTGAAATTTTGTCATTTGGCCTGCGCTGCCTGAGCAGGTTGACGAAGGCCCCCACGTCATCAACCATGCGCTGGTATTCCTCTGGCTGGAATTGCCCGTAAGATACGACGCTGCCGTTCACCGAACTGTCTCCGTGGCCCCTCTGGTCAACAACTAGGACTGCAAAGCCGCTGTACTGCATCGTCTGGATGGTATCCGCCCAGGCTGCGGAGCTTTTCGCCAGATCGTGAAGCATAAGCACGCTGTGGTTGGTTGGCCCAAGTGGCCGGTAGTAGATGCCCGGCAGCGTCCAGCCGTCGGGCGTGTGGAAGCTCACTGGTTCGTAAAGCGCTTCGGAAGTGACGTTTAGCGGCGGCTGCGTTGCCTGCCCCGGTCCAAGGCAGCCTGCCAGTGCCAAGGCCAAAAACGCTGTTGCGAGAAGGAGTTTTTTCACAATAGTTTTCCCCAAGAATGATAATATGAGAAAGTTAATACGACTTGCCAATTGATCAGGTTTTTGCCGAAGGGCTTGCAAGCGCGCCGTTATGCGACTCTCCCGCCAGCCGGCCGAATTGCGAAAATTGGTCGAAAGTAACCCCCTGTGCCTGCTGTATTGCCTCCGCCTGCTGCTCCGGCGTCAAGCTGCCGGAGCCTGAATTGCTTGGGCCCGTTTGGGCCGACTGCGTGCTTGGCTGCCCGTTGCCCTGCGCGCCGGCGGCCGCCTGGGGCGATGGCCCCTGCCCGGGCTTTTGGGCGGTTATGTTCCCGGGGCTTGCAAAGTAGTAAAACGCACCGGCAACCATTGCAAGAAGGGCCAGGCTCGCAACAATGTATTTCAACGAAGTCATGGCAAGCGGGAGGATATGTGCATTAAAGCATTTTAAAAGCATTCTTCACACCAATTATTTCGCGGAGTTTACTTTTCGGGAGTTCTAACACCACATGCGCGTTTTAAGCATTGAATTGATTGGGCACGAGGGCAAGTCCGTCGAGGCCGGCGGATGGGTGCGCAGCGTGCGCGAGCTAGGCAAGCTTGTTTTTTTTGTCGTGGCGGACCGTGCGGGCAAGTTCCAGGCAGTTGCAAAAACCCCGGAGCTTGTTGCAGTTGCAAAGCGGGTTGGGATTGAGGACGTCGTTTGGCTAAGGGGCAGCGTGCGGAAGGATGCGCGGGTGCGTGAAGGCGGCGTCGAGGTTGAGCTTGAGCAGATTTCCGTCCTTGCAACCGCGGAGCGCAAGCTGCCGGTCGACGTTGCCGGAAAGACGGAGACTTCCTTTGACGCGCGGTTTGACCACCGCGTGCTTGACTTGCGCCGCGACAAGCAGCAGGCCATTTTCAAGATACAGAACACCATCCTCAACGCATACCGCGATTACCTGCTCTCGCAGGGCTTCCTCGAGGTTCACACGCCGAAAATAATCGCAACCGGCACCGAAGGCGGCGCGAGCCTCTTTCCAGTTGTCTACTTCGACCGCGAGGCGTTCCTCGCCCAAAGCCCACAGTTTTACAAGCAGATGCTGGTCGGCAGCGGCTTTGAGCGCGTTTTTGAAGTCGCGGCAGTCTACC
>CAZPDD010000121.1:0-3148 GCA_964585235.1 Microcaldota archaeon
GGGCTTCTCTGCTGGGGCTTCCTTCTTTGCCGCCGGCTTCTTTTCAGCGGCGGGTTTCTTTTCCTTCTTCTCGCCAGCTGCTTTCTTTTCGGCCTTCTTCTCTTCCTTCACCGGCTTCTCCACGCCGCCAGCCAACTCGCGCACCTGCACGAGAACTTGGCGAAGCGCCTCTTCGCCGGCTCCTGCTTTTGTCAGCGCAATTGCCGAGGTGGGCACGGTGAGGCCGGCTGCCTTTCCAAGCTGGAGTTTTTCAGCGACGTAAGTGTATGGCACGTTTTTCTCGCCGCACAAGATGGGTAGGTGCATGACGATTTCCTCGGGGTCGACGTCTTCTGCCAGGACAACGAGCTTGGCTTCGCCGCGCTCAACTGCCTTTGTGGTTTCGTTGACTCCCTTGCGGACCGCGCCGCTGCCTTTGGCGAGTTCGAGTGCCTCGAGGGTCTTTGCCTGAAGGTTGCCGGGTGCCTGGAATTTCACGTAAGCTTTCGCCATTTCTCATCCCACCTCATATCTAATCGTCGGTGTTCCCCGAACGCTTTCATCACTTTGCTCAAGCGTTTTCCAAAAACGGAAAACTAGTTGAATTCCTTTAGGCTGGAAAGGCTTTAAATTCGTTTGCTACGGCTTAGCCGTTTTTCCATCTTGCTTTGATGGAAGCCTCCACCACAGGCATGCGGTTTCAGATTGGTATCAGTATCTTTTCCGCGGCCTTCCTGGCAGTTGCGAGCGCCTCACCGTCGGTGAATCCCGTGAAAAACAGCTCCTCGCCCTTGTTTGACTTGGAAAAGCGTATCGTAATCGTGGGGTGCCCGTCGGAAGTTACGTATTTTTCAATGAACCCGGAATCCCCGACATCCGCCGACTCTACGGTTGTCTTGTTGTCGTATGCCCCCCGGGTTTCATCCAGCTTCTTCAAGTCAGCTATTGTCTGGCCTGCTTTTTTCGCGCTTTCGTATACAGTAATTGTCTGAATAATGCCCTTGGCCTTATCCCTCGACGTGAGCTTGGCTGAATAACTCCGTATTCCCGCAGAGAAACTAGCGGTCCTTTCCCCAAGAAGCAGGCCTGCGTCGCCGTCCGCTAGTGTTATGTACCGCAGTTCTTCCGAGTAATGCCTATTTTCTGAAGCTTTCTTTGCCGCGGCCGCGTTCATGAGTTTCAGCGCACCGGCGTCGTCCACGTCGGATTGCGCGCCTTGGTAAAATAGGTATTCGATTATGCCTCCCTTTAGAAAGAGCAACTGGTAGGCTACCGCGGTCGTGCCCGGCGAACTTTGGGTGATTATTTTTCGTGCGAAGTAATCGTCGGCAGTTGCGTCAAGGGTCAGGGCCGAAGTTTTCACCCCCGGCGCCACGTTCTTGTCGAAGTTGGTCCTGAGCGCGCCAAAAAGCGCCTTTGCGCTTTCGAGCCGTTCGTATGCCTCGACGTACTGCAGGAGCGTTCTCTTGCCAGTTGAATAGGCATTCGGGTCGGAATCATCGAGTAATTCGTAAAACCCGGCTGTAAACTTGGAGTTATTGGCGAAGGCAAGCACGTCGTCACGCAGTTTCTTGTCCTGTGGCGTTCCGGCCGAAACAGCGGCTGCCAAAAGCAGGGGGCTCGCCGCCTGTTGGTATACTTCGGAATAAGTTTTTTCCCGCAGGCCCGTCTCGTCGGGAGAAAGCAGCAGCGAAGAGTAGTCTGCCTGTTTGTTTGCGGAATTTTCTGCAGCAGGGGAGGCAGTGGCGTTGCCTTGCGGCGATGGCAATCCCGCGCCGCCTTCTGGCGAAGCACCCGCGTTTGTGCAGCCCGAGGGGTTTGAAACTTCCCTGCCGTCGGAGCACAGGTACTTGTTGGAGTCCTTCCCGGGAAGGTTGGCGCAGCCTGCGAGAAGAAGCGAAAAAACAAGCAGGGCGGCGAAGTATTTGGCCTTGCCTGCTGCATGGCCGCTTGTAAGCACTCGCCTGCTTGAGCCTGCAGCCGGTTTAACCAATCTCATCCACCTATTTTTGAGGCGGCGAAAACCGCCTTGCCCATCACGCCGTTGCAATTTGAGGGGCTTGCCGTCTCAGACTCGGTCAGCGTTTGGGATTCGACAAGCGCTTCCCGGTAGTTCGATTTTGTGAACATTATGATGCAGATGTTGTTCCCTGGCGAGCCGCTCTTGTCGACAAATTGCAGGCCAAAGCTTGCTTCTCCCGCAGGCAGCAATAGGTCGAATTCGGACTCCCCCGCCCTTTTCCTTGCCTTTGCCGTTTCGAAGGCGTCGTCAAACGCACTGCGGGCGCCTTTTGCCGTGGAGTATTGTTCAACTACTTGCGTGAGGGAGGTGGAGTAGGTGGTTTTCCCAAAGGATTTGGCTTCTAGCCCGAACAAAGTGCCCTCGCCTTTTTCAAAACCCCAGGAAGCAAGCTTTGTCTCCATGTCGCCGTTTGGGAAAAGGACGCTTTCATGCGCGTATGATTTCAATGAATCAAGTGCGGCCACGTTGATGAGCGGCAGTCCTGCCTCCGACTCCGTAAGACGCAGCGGTTCGAAACTGGTGTGCGTGGCCGTCGGGGTTTGCCTAGTTGCGCAACCCGCCATCAAGGCGGAAGCTGCCAAGCACAGCACGAGCAGCGTATTGAGTGCCTTCATGAAAAGCATTATCGCGTTTGCGCTTTTTAAAATCGCCTGTGCCTATTCCGACGCCGTGATGCCGTCGTAGAAAAACTTTGCGGAGATGAAGAGGAAAAACGCTGCGAAAAAGATGCCCGAACCCGCGCGGTCTTTTTCCCATTCTGCGCATTCGCGGTCAACCGCCGCCTTCTGTTCTGGCGTTGGCGGACCGTAATGCAGGTAGGCATTGTACGTCGCAATTGCACAGGGTGTAGACTTGTCGAGCGGCATCTTGTCGGCGCCGGTCCCGTAATAGAAAACTGCCGCGAACAGCGCGAAAAGCCCCGCGACGACCAACGCGCCGTTGTTCATTGTAAAACCAACTCAAGAAAGCCGTTTAGCAGACTTTAGGCACGGTGAGTTTCTTGCACACTCCCTTCTTGCCCAGTTGCATCGACCTTAGGGTCGTGTAGCAGCAGAGTTCGATTTCGTGTTCCTTGAATGGCGAGAATCCAATCGGCGTAATCGGTTCCCAGATGCCGTGGTAGTTGATGCCGTCCCCCAACGCATA
>CAZPDD010000122.1:0-3138 GCA_964585235.1 Microcaldota archaeon
GAGCCTGATGCAGTTAGCCTTATAGGCCGGGGCCGACATTCGGAATATCATGCGGATAAGGTCATTTCAGCATGCTCGAACTCCTCCCCCGGCAGTCAACATAGTCATGATAAAAAAAACTTTTCACAACTTGCCGAAATTTGAGGGTTTCGTCGACGAGCTCTTGAGCCACAAGCGCTTCAACGCTTCGGAACCCCATATTTTCATGTTCTCCGAGCTTCCATTTCCCCCGCAAGCTTTTTTCGAAAGGAGCGAGTTAAGCCAAGTTTCCGCAAGAATTTCAGGCAGGCTTGCAGCATCACACCCCCGCTCAACAGTTGTTTTCACAGCCAACCAAGCCCGGCGCCAAGGCAAAGGAAAAAAAGAATTGCTTTTGACGAACTCCGCATATTGGATTCACGCCAAGGGACATGCCACATATGCCAAAAGAAACATTGGGCCGCATGAAAAGAAGCCCATTGCGGCACTTGGCGGACTGGACGAAAGGTTTTGGGAAAAGACTAGGCGCGTTTGGAGACAAAGGGACGTTGCTTCCCTGGACAAAAAGGCATTTCCGGAAATGACGATTGGCGGCAAGAAGTTCGAGTTGAAGATTTGCGCCGATTCCCTAATAGACGCCCCCCGCCAAGAGGTGATTACTCTGGTCCCGGCGACTAACTTCGCTTTTTTTGACAGGAGAAGAGCTGCGGAAATGCATTCAGTGCTTTTCATCAACGACCCTGATGCCATGGAAGGCGGAAGGCAAATAATTGCTGACGGCGGGATTTCTTTCAGCCTCGATTTGCCGATGTTTATGGCAAGAAAAAAATATCTCCAAGAGTTTTTGCGCGGGCGCGGCTTGAAGCTCCACTTGGTTGGATGATGCGCAAGTCAATCCGGAAAAACTAAGCTTCAACTTCAACTGCCACGGGCGAGCCGTTTTTCAGGCCGAGCGCGTCGCGGAGCTTGACCGGCGCGATTATCTCAAGAACGTCCGGCGGGTGGTGGGTGCGTATTGGCATTATCACGGCCGCGTCAACAACCGCCCCGCCGGCCTTGGCTGAAACCTTGGCGGCAAAGCACTTGACGGCGCCGAAGAAGTGGCCGTTGCGCCGGAATTCCTTGACGAGGAGGCCGGGCTTTTCGTAAAGCGCAGCGCGGGCGGCAATGTCCTGCTGCGAGTGGAGGCGGAGGTTGAGCGTGCCGGCGAAGGGAGTGAAGCCAAGCAAGTGCTTGAAGGCGGCCTTGTACTCGGGTTGGGACATGTAATAGGCGCCGTCGGCCATTCCCTCGAACACCACCCCCTCGAAACCTATTCCTTCGGGCAGGTCGAGTGCTTTTCCAAAACGCGCCAGCTTGCCTAAGGCAACTGAAGTCAGGCGCAGGCCCGCGGAAGTGCGGGAAACGAGGCCCTCGCGTGTAAGTTCCCCAAGCCACCGCGATGCCGTTTGCTGGCTCACGCCAATTGCTTTTGCCGCCTGGGAGGTAGTTAACGCAACGCTCCTGCCGGCGGCCCCTTTCTGGGCGAGGAGTAAAAGCAAATCAAGTTCAGTTGGTTTCAAACCCAAATCGCCTGCACAAGACAGTATGCAAAACCCTTTAATAGCCGGCTTGGTAATGTGTGCATGGCGCGGGAGCTGGAGCTGGAAATCGACAAGGGCATCCGCAAGCTCGAAATCGTCACCAAGCAGCTTGTCACAAGCAATTTCGTAGGAAGCTACAAGAGCGCGTTCAAGGGACGCGGCCTTGAGTTCGACGGCTACCGCGAGTACGCGCCGGGCGACGATGCGGCGCTTATCGACTGGCGCGCCACTGTCCGCTCTGGAAATAAGGTGCTTGTGAAAGAGTTCGTCGAGGAACGCAACCTCGAGGTCTTTTTCCTCGTTGACTCGAGCCAGACAATGGTATTCGGCACGCACGACAGGCTGAAAGACGAGTTTGCAGCCGAGCTTACCGCAAGCCTGGCCTATGCGATGCTTCAGTCGGGGGATTCCGTCGGCATGGCGATGTTTGCAGAGGAAGTCAAGACCCACCTGCCCCCCACAATCGGAAGAAAGCAGTATTACGTGATCCTCAAGACGCTTGCTTCGGCCGAGAGATACGGCGGCGAGAAGCGCCTGGCGGCCGCAATCGAGTACGCGAACGCCACGCTTGACCGCGGCTCCCTGCTTATCATAATCAGCGACTTCATCGGCGGCCGCGGGGATTGGGAAACGCAGCTTAAGATTGCAAGCCGAAAGTTCGATGTCATAGGAATGATGGTGCGCGACCCCCGCGACCTCGAGCTGCCGACGGGAGTGGGAGAAGTGGTGCTGGCCGACCCATACAGCGACGAGCAGGTGCTCATTGACGTCGACAAAGTGCGTGACGAGTACAACCGCGAGGCCAAGGCCCAGGCCGAGGCCGTCGAGGAGGCATTCGTCAAGGCAGGGGGGGACCTCTTGATGCTGCGCACGGACCAGGCTTTTGACGAGCCGGTAATCAAGTTCTTCAAACGAAGGGCCGCGAGGGTGCGTTAGAATGGTCGAGTTTACTTTCACCAACCCCGGAAGCCTCTGGCTGCTTTTGCTAGTGCCTGTTGCGATAGTGCTCCACTTCGTAAGCCTCTGGTATTCTAAAAAGCGCGCGCTGCGCTTTGCGAACTTCGAGGTCCTTGAGCGCGCAACTGAACAGAAGCAAGCCGTGCCGCTGAACTTGCAGGTGATGTTCACTCGCGTGCTCGTAGTCATCAGCCTGGTTTTCGCCGTCTCTGGCGCCATGCTCATCTACACCGGCAACGCAAGCTCAAGCGATTACGTCATCGCGATCGACTCGAGCTACAGCATGCTTGCCGACGACCTGAAGCCGAACCGCCTCGAAGCGGCCAAGACCTCCGCACTGGCGTTTGTCAACACCGTGCCCGCAGATGCGAAAATCGGCATCGTGAGCTTCGGTGGAGCGACTGTGATAGACCTCAAGCCAAACGGGGACTTCGACGTTGTTCGCGACGCGCTGCGTGCCGTCAACGTCTCGGATGTCGGCGGCACGGCCATAGGGCAGGCCATTGTGACGGGTACCGACCTGCTGGCCGACTCGAAAAGAAGCAAGAGCATCATCCTCTTGACAGACGGCCAGAATAATTTCGGCATCGACCTGCCGGAAGCGGCTGACTTCGCACAG
>CAZPDD010000123.1:0-3055 GCA_964585235.1 Microcaldota archaeon
CCCGCAATAAGAGGCCGGGCTGATTGAGCCAGGGAAACAATCATTTTGGCGTATTTTTTTTGTTCCGCATTTGCTTTGCTGCGGGAATCGGCTATTAGTTCGGCAAAACCAACGGCGGGCGATAATTTGTTGTTCAGTATATGTGAAAAAGTGTAGCCCAGCAAGCCTGCAGTCAACTCCCGCTGCTGTTTCATAGGGTCGTCTGTGCCATTCATGGTATCACTTGCAGCAACTTGATTTATATTTGAAACGCTTCGCCCGCCTTGGGCGCGACCGCGTCGAAGCCCTTTTCATTCAGCTCTGCGGCAAAGCCAGTGCAGGCTTCCTCGTCGCCGTGAACGCAAAACACCTTTTCAGGCGAAACTGCCTTGACGAAGTCAAAAAGCTCGGTGCGGCCTGCGTGGGCCGAGAAGTCGAAAGTCCTGACGGGAAGGTTGATTTTCACCTCCCTGCCGTTGTCCTTGATGCGGCCGGTTTCAACGAGTTTTCGGCCGTTGGTGCCAACTACCTGAAAGCCCGTCATGAGCACGGCGCCGCGGCCTTCCTCATTCATCACCCGCAAGTAGGTGAGTGCCGGGCCGCCGTCAAGCATTCCGGCGGTTGAGATGATGACGTTTCCCTTGCTGGCGGCGATTTTCTTCCTGTGGCTGTTGCCTTCGACTGTCTTCATTGCCTGAAGGGCCGAGGAGAGGCCGGAAGAATCGCGCAAGTACGAAGGGAATTCCATTGCCAGCTGGCTTGCGCCAACGCCCATTCCGTCGACGTAGACGCGGGAGGAAAAGTTGTTGGCACGCAACACTGCCAAAAGCTCGAGCGTGCGGCCGATGGCGAAGCAGGGGACGAGGGCATTCCCTTCCTCTGTCGCCTCATGCACGAAGTCCATGAATTCCCCCTCAATTTGCTTGCGGGGAGGGTGGTCGCGCAGTGCGTAAGTGCTTTCGAGGATGAGGCCGTCGGGGCTTTTGACCGGGGGCTTGGCGCCCGAGAGGACTCGCGTGTCGGTTGCGTTGAAGTCGCCCGTGTAAAGCAGCGTCTTTCCGCCGGCCGTGCCTTCCTGCAGGACGACTTGGGCGCTTCCGGGAATGTGGCCCGCATCGTGGAAAGAGAAGGTGGTGCCCTCGAAAAACTCGTATTCCTCGCCGTAAGGCATGGGGACGGAGTGCTTGTTGGCCTGCCTGATGAGCTTTTCGCTGAGGTAAGGCGCTTCCCCACGCTGCTGCATCACTTTGATGGCGTCGTGCCACAGCAAGTTGATGAGCGGGACAGACGGGTAGGTGCAATACCACGGGATGGAGTGCTTGGAGTAATGCACGGGCACGTAGCCGGAGTGGTCGAGGTGCGCGTGGGTGATGATTGCCGCGTCGATTTTGCCAACAGGCGGGAGGGGAAAACGCTCGCCCTTGAAAGTCGTCGTGCCGCTGTCAAGCAGCACCTTGACTTTGCCTGCGTCGGCCTGGAACATGGACCGGCCGACTTGCCTGCACGCGCCAAGGAAGGAAAGCTTCAAGAAAACCCTGAATGCATTCTTCGCCGGCAAGGCTTTTAACTCCTGCTAAAGTATCTTGTTCATGCCCCTGCTGCCTTTCGAATCAACCCGCTCGCTGCTTGGAAAGTACGGCCTCCCGCTCGTCCCAACTATTACAAGCACGGACGCGGAGGAAATAGTGAGGCAGGGGCTTTACCTCGGCTTTCCCCTCGTGCTCAAGGCAAATGGGCCGTCAATCAACCACAAGACGGAAAGGGGGCTTGTCTACACTCATATTTCGTGCAAGGAACAGCTTGAACAGGACGCAAGGGAGCTGACGGAGAAAATTGCGGGCGAACCAGAAGCGAAGATTCTCTTGCAGCGGCAGCTAAGCGGCGCCGAGCTTATTGTGGGGGGCAAGCGCGATTCGGTTTTCGGGCCAGTCGTGCTTTTCGGCACCGGCGGAATTTACGCCGAGCTTTTGGACGACGTGAGCACGCGGGTCTGCCCGCTCTCACGCCAAGACGCCAAGCAAATGCTTTACGGAACGCACGCGCGGAAGTTCATCGCAGGCTTTCGCTCGCGCAAGATGAATGAAGGCACGATGACCGAGCTTTTACTCAAGACAAGCAAGCTGCTGATGGAAAACAACTGGGTTTTGGAACTTGACTTCAATCCGGTGATCGCAAACGAGGCGAGCGCGACTATTGTTGACGCGAGGATAGTGGTTAAATGAAAAAAGAAAACAACGGCACGCCCGGAGGCGATTTGCCCGGGGGATTGGACACGCTCATGGCGCCGCGAAGCGTCGCGGTTGTTGGCGCAAGCCGCGAGCAAAACAGCGTGGGCTACGGCGTGCTCAAGAGCCTCTTAAGCGGCTGCGTCAGGCGCAGCCCGTGGGGCTGCTTCGGATTCCGCGGAAAAGTCTATGCGGTAAACCCTAATGCGAAAAGCATTTTGGGGGCGAAGTGCCTTGCGAACGTAAAAGAAATCAAGGGCGAAGTCGACGTTGCGGTGCTTTGCGTGCCTGCCAAAATCGTGCCCGCCGTTGCGCGCGAGTGCGGGGAAAAGAAAGTAAAGGCGCTAGTCGTAGTCAGCGCGGGATTCGGGGAAATTGGAGAAAGCGGCAAGGCGCTGGAACAGGAGCTGCTTGGAATTTGCGGCCAGTACGGGATGAGGCTGCTTGGGCCCAACTGCCTGGGGCTTTTGCGGCCGTCGCACAACTACAACGCTTCATTCGCCCTAAGTTCTCCGCCTGCGGGCGGCGTGGCGCTGCTGACGCAAAGCGGCGCGCTTGCCGACAGCGTCATCGACTGGGCGATTTCGGAAAAGTACGCATTCAGCAGCATAGTCAGCCTTGGAAACTCTGTTGACTTGGATGCCGCGGATTTCATCAACTGGCTTGGCCGTGATGAGAAGACGAAAGTAATCACGCTTTATCTCGAAGGGCTGCGGGATGGCCGCAAGTTCATGGACGCGGCCGCCTTCGTAAGCGCGAGAAAGCCAATCCTGATGCTCAAGGGCGGGCGGACGGGCGAAGGCGGCAAGGCAGCCCTAAGCCACACTGGCGCGCTTGCGGGCGACGAGAGG
>CAZPDD010000124.1:0-3018 GCA_964585235.1 Microcaldota archaeon
GGGACTTTTGCAGGCCTGTCCCTTGGCGTGATCTGCGGAACCTACAGGCTGGGCGAGAGGCTGTTCTCGAATTTCCTGGGCTTTCTTGAGCCGATGCCGCCGATTGCCTGGATTCCATTTCTCATCATTCTCCTCGGAATAGGCGAGGAGTCGAAAATCGCCTTGATTGCAATCTCGACTGCCCTGGTTGTCTACGCCGCCACTTTCAAGGGAATAAGGTCTGCAGACCGGCGGCTTGTTGAAGTCGGCAGGGTCCACGGCAAGGGCGATGCCACGATGCTGTTGCGCATTCTCCTGCCTTCGGCCGCCCCGACAATATTCGTCGGGCTCAGGATTGCGTTGAGCATCGCATGGGTCCTTCTGATAGCATCGGAAGTGATAGCTTCGTCAAGCGGCCTAGGGTGGTTCCTGTGGGACTCCCGGAATTTCTCGCGCGCGGACGACATGATTGCCGCAATTGCGGCCATCGGCGTGCTCGGCAGCCTCACGTCGCTTTCCCTAAGGCTGCTCGAATCGCGCGTACTCGCGTGGTCGGATACTTTTGGTGGAAAATAGCGTTTATGGAAAAACTGCTGGAAGTTTCTGTCAGGAGGAAGTCTTTTGCGGGGCGAGGCAGGCCCGTGCTTTCCGGGTTGAACATCGAGTTGCGGCCATGCGAGTTCGCTTCCGTCATCGGCCCCAGCGGCTGCGGAAAGTCAACTCTCCTGCGCATCATATCCGGCCTTGACGCGGATTTCGACGGATTTGTAAAATTCAAGGGAGGGCTTGTCAAAGGGCCTAGGGCCGAATGCGGGTTTGTTTTCCAAGAAAGCAGGCTCTTTCCTTGGATGACCATAAGGGAAAACGTTTCATTCGGAGCCCGAGGCAACGAGCCTGCAGTAAAGAGGCTGCTTGGGAAAGTCGGGCTGGGCAAGTTCAGGCACCACTACCCGCGCCAGCTTTCAGGCGGAATGGCCCAGAAGGCCGCGCTTGCCCGCGCCTTGGCAGGCTCGCCCGAATTGCTTTTGCTTGACGAGCCTTTGAGCTCGCTTGACGCGATTACGCGGGAAAAAATGCAAGTCGAGCTTTCCCGAATTTTAAGAAAGGAGCGCGTGACCCCGCTCTTGGTAACCCACGATTTGGGCGAGGCGGTTTTCCTGAGCGACCGTATTTTCGTCATGTGCAAGCCCCCCTCACGGATATTGAAGAGCTATGAAATTCGGCTGCCCCGTCCGCGGGACAGGGAATCTCCTGCCTTCCTGCGGCTGCTGCAATCTATACGAAAAGACTTCAGCAAGTAAACCGGCGGCCGGAGCACTCAACTACGGGCCCAGCCATTTTGAACGCATGTTTAATAATCCGGCTTTGTTTTTGACTAATTAGTGAGATTGCCGTTTGGTGGCGGGGTTGGTCGAACTCTCTGCATTGCTTGGAAAATTGGATGCCGAGTTTGAACTTGCCAGTGTTTACGGCACGAATATTTCCAAAGGTCCGGCAAAGCTTCTTGCCAAAAGCGTGGCGAGGGCTGAAAAGTTGGCTCATTTTTTCACTCCTGCGTACGGACGCAGGGATTTGAAGCGGCTGGACGAGTTTTTCTTCTCCCGCGAGGCTATGGCCCCCGGCGCGAAGGAATATTGGTTCATTGACGTGACGTCCACAAAGGGCGACCGGACCCAGCTCGTCCTTACGTTCGGAAGTTCTTACTTCAAGACGGCCGTAAACGGGAGGGCTGCGCGGGGTAAAAAAGTCGCGGCAGTAGGCTGGCTTTACTCCGGCAAAAAGAGGGTATTCCTTGAAAAATCACTTTTTCTTGAAAGCGCAAGGGGGGTGCTGAAAACAGAGGCGTTTTCGCTGACCGGCGCCTTCCCGTCTTACGAGCTTGTTGCGGGAAAGGCCGTAGCGATAAAGTTTTCAAAGCCCGCCCGGGGGGCACCTTACGACGCCAAATCTGCTTCGGTCGGCCCCTTGGGTTTGGGGATGCTCACGATGTATTTGGATGCAAGGGGAATGATTGGCGGAAGGAATTTCGAGGGTTCAGCTTACGTGCAGAAGGTAGTCGTAGTCGCCCCGTTTATTCCCTGGAATTGGGTTCGCATTGCGTTTGCGGACCGTTCGGCCTTGGATTTTTTTGCAGTACGCCTCGACAAGCACGATGCAAGCCGCGTCATGTTTCGCTCGGCAACTTACAGGTTTGCTTCAGGCAGGACAGTCAGGCTCGGGGGTTGCCGTTTGCAGAGGCTTGCCAAAGGCCGTTGGCTGCTTGAGGGAAAGGACGTAATCTGCTACCTGAAGAACTACGCGTTCAAGCCCTTCTTAATCAAGGGTCGCGGCGAGTTTCACTACGACGAATACATGGTGGAGTGCGAAGACTTCGCTTTCAAGGACGTGAGAAAAAAGGGCGGAATCGGCCTCATCGAGGATGCCTACGGTTTCATGATTTAAAGCCCGGCAGAACTAAGGGCCGCCTAAGAATATTGTCAGGTCGGTACTCTCGGCTTACGCTGCTTTGATGCCAGTTACGGGGTGGATTTCCATCCACCCGTGCTGCTTGTCAAGGACGTAGCTGCCGGTGACTTGCACGTGCGTACCCGCCTTGGGGACGACCACCTGGCCTTCAAAACCGTTGCAGGCGTCAACCGCGTCAGTTTGCGTCACGGGATTTTGGCAAACCGGCTCGAGGACCAGGTTGCCGTTCTGTCCCTCGACATTTTTTGCGTTCACCAAGCCGGCGAACTCCGCATCCAGCTTCAACTGGATGTGATAATCCCCATCAGGCTCTTTCCTGATGCTTGCTATGGTCCCTGCGACCGTCCTGCACCGGTCAATCACCTGAAGCCGGGCTGGGTTGTAAACATGGGACCAAAGAGATTCGTCGCAACCTTGGCTTGAGTCTGGCGATGGAGTGGTGGCGGGTTGTTGGAAAAAGAGCAACGTGCCAGCCACTAAGACAAGCAACGCCAGCAGAAGAACCCCAGCATTCATCTATAAGTCACTTCGGCGCCCCCGCCCCCTTTTCCACCAAAAGGGTTGTTGGGCTTT
>CAZPDD010000125.1:0-3006 GCA_964585235.1 Microcaldota archaeon
TTGGCTCCGCTTGCCAACCGGCAAGTAAAAGTCACATACCCTTCCCTCGAGGCCTACCTAATTACGACCAACGCGCAGGGCGGAGCTTCGTTCAATGCCATTGAGCGCGGAGCTTATGAAATCTCCTCCTACGAGTGCTACAACATGCCGCCAGTGCGCGTGTTCGCCCGCAACCCCGAGCTTCCTGCAATCGTATTCTACGCACTGCCACGCGGGGTTGCAGAGTATCTGTCGAACCACTTCGAGCAGACGCTTTTGCTTGCAGTGCTGGCTGCGCTTGCACTCGGTCTCGCCTGGCTGGCGTTCTCGACGATGCGCGAGAACACCGACTTTGACGATGCGGCTGGGGACGCGCTTTTGAGAGTCCGCGACGGCGCCCGGAGGCTGAAGGAAAGGCTGTTGGGCGGCGAAAGGGGCCAGGTTGCAATCGGGCACCTGGTGTTGCTCGCTGGGGTGATTTTCCTTGCTGCGGCCGCGCTTTACATATTTGCGCACAACACCGTGGTCCCGTGAAAGGCTCTATAAGCAACAATGTACAACACTTTACTTCCCCGATAAACGGTTTTAACCAAAGCTGAGAAATATGGCTTCAACCACGCTTTCGCAAAGGGAATTCAAGGTAGACAAGAAAACGAGCTTCAGCGAATGGTACAACTCCATCATCTACGCGGCTGACTTAGTCGACAGCAGGTACAACGTGCAGGGCTTTGTAGTTCACAAGCCGTGGGGGGTGAGCATCATCCGCAGCCTCTACAGGCTTTTCGAAGCGGGCCTCGAGGCAGACGGCCACGAGGCGGTTGTCTTCCCCACCGTCATTCCGGAAGAGAATTTCGAGCGGGAAAAGGAGCACGTCGAGGGATTCGTGCCGCAGGTTTTCTGGGTGACCAAAGCCGGCGGCGAAGACTTTGCCCGGCCGCTTGCCCTGCGGCCAACGAGCGAAACGGCCTTTTACCAGATGTATGCCTTGTGGGTACAAGCCCACACCGACCTGCCGCTCAAGCTCTACCAAAGCTGCAGCGTATTCCGCTACGAGCACGAGACGCTGCCGTTCATTCGCGGAAGGGAATTTTTGTGGATAGAGACGCACGATTGTTTTGCAACGAGAGAAGAGGCCGTAAGACAGACCCGCACGGACAACAAGATTTCCCGCACCGCCCTGACTGAACACCTCGGCATTCCCTTGACGGTTTTTGACAGGCCGCAGTGGGATAAGTTCCCCGGGGCCGAAAGCACTTTCGCATACGATGTTTTGATGCCCGACGGAAAAGTCCTGCAGGTGGGCAGCACGCACTTGCTCGGCCAAAACTTTACGAAAGCCTTTGGCGTCCAATTCACCAAAGCAGACGGGGGCAAGGAATTCCCGTACTCAACTTGCTTCGGCCCGGGCATCTGGCGCATGGTCGCGGCCCTTGCAAGCGTGCACGGGGATGAAAAAGGCCTCGTGCTGCCGTTTGAGGCCGCGCCGGTGCAGGTAGTTGTCGTGCCGATTGCGAAAGGCGACGGCGCGAAAGTGGTTTCCGAGGCGGAGAAAATCGTTGCAGACCTTGCCAGCCACAACATCCGCGCGAAATGCGACTCAAGCGGCAAGTCCCCTGGCTTCAAGTTCAACTACTGGGAACTAAAGGGCGTGCCTTTGCGCATCGAGCTTGGCGAACGGGAACTTGAGGCCGGCACCGCAACACTCGCGAGGCGGGACAACCGCGAGAAAAAGATTGTCAAGAGAAAGGAACTGGTTGCGGAAATAAAGTCAACTTCGGAAAAAATGCTTGACGACATGCGGCTAAAGGCCGAGAAGGAACTGCAAGAGCGCATGAACGAAGCCAAGACTAAGGAGGAAGTGAAGAAATTGCTTGAAACAACCGGCGGCTTCGTTCGCACGCACTTTTGCAGCACAGGCTTTGACGGGGAAGAGTGCGGAAAAGAACTGCAGACGTTCACGGGGGGCGGAAAAGTGCGCGGCGTCCTGGCGGACAAGGCGGAAAAGCCCGCGGCAACCGCCAAGTGCGTCGTGTGCGGAAAAAAGGCGGGCGCGGTTGTTTACGTCGCAAAGCAGTACTGAATTACGCGGCTACTGTTGCGCCGCCTGCGCGCTTTTTGAACTCCTCGCCGCTTTCAAACAGCTTGACTCCTCCAAATAGGCCCTGCGCCTATGTAGCGAATTAGTACTCAAGCACCCCCCCAACATCAAGCTACTTGATTGGGAAAGGCGTATAACCGCCTAAGATTCGCCTTACCTGTTTCTCCAGGAAACAATTGCTCAACTTGCCTACGCGTACTTTTATCAGTGTTACTCAAAAAACGAACTATCGAGCGAGCGGCTTTTCCACGACTCAAATCTTCGCCATTGAAATTAGAGGCGGCCAAATCAAGGCCGCCAATCATGCGCTTAAGGGAATTCAAAGACGATTCAACTAATTCTTCATTTGGAAGCGGATGACTGCGATCTTGCGCGTTCGAATAGATTAAATTCAAATTGTCTGCGACAGATTCCACAACCAAGGGACTTCCGCTTTCAAGCGAAGTATTGAAAGCCCCTGCGTTTTCATGCTTAAAGTACTGCAAAAACCAGCCTAGTTGATCTCTAACAGCTAAATCTTTTGTACCTTCGACGTCTTCAAGAATTTTCAATAACGTCGCGCCGGTAGCATGGTCGGCAAGAGAGGTATCGCCCCTATTGCCAAGAATTCCTAGAAATTCCTTCGCAGCCGCCTCTGGAGCGAAGCGGCCTAAGGCAAGCATTGCAGCGCGAGGAGTGTACATTTGAGTTTCAAGGTTCGTATTCTGAATCTTATCTGCAATTGCGCTAGATTTTTTAATCAGTTTTTCTGCAGTTTCTTTATCGACTACAGTAGCTGGAGAAGAAGAAGCGAAAGACAAGCCAGTTAACACCGAAAGCATGCGCTCCGACAAATTGTCCCTAAGACGTGGATGCGCGGCATGCGTTTGCAATAGATAGTTCAGATGCTGGTCAATAACTGGAAATACTTCCCCTGGGGCATTTTTAAG
>CAZPDD010000126.1:0-2952 GCA_964585235.1 Microcaldota archaeon
CGAGTGGGAAAAGCACGGTTTTTACAAGTTCGACGAGAGCGACGCCAAGCGCCCCATCTACTCAATTGACACGCCGCCGCCCTTCACGAGCGGCGCGCTGCACATGGGTCACATGCTCTCCTACAGCTACTTCGATTTTGCCGCGCGCTACAAGCGCATGACAGGCCACAACGTTTTCTACCCCCAAGGGTGGGACTGCCAGGGCTTTCCAACCGAAATAAAGGTGGAAAAGAAGTTCGGCAAGCACTTGCCCCGAAAAGAGTTTTTGGAAAAGGCACGCGAGTTCACGCTTGAGAACATTGCGGCGATGAAAAGCCAGATGAGGCAAATGGGCTTTTCGCCAGACTGGCGCTTCGAGTACCGCACGATGGACCCAGGCTACCACCGTGCCGTGCAGCATTCGCTGCTCAGGATGTTCGAGCAGGGCCTCGTGTACAGGGCTAAGCACCCTGTGCTTTTCTGCACCAACTGCCAGAGCGCGATTGCGAAGGCCGAGACGGAAGAGGCCGAGCACGACAGCCTGTTCAACACAATTGAGTTCACGGTTGCGGAAACGGGCGAGGCCCTTCCCATTGCGACTACGCGGCCGGAAATGATTCACACCTGCCAGGCGGTTTTCCTACATCCTGAGGATGCGAAGAAAAGGAACCTCGTCGGCTTGCACGCGAAAACCCCCTTGTTCGGAAAAGTCGTGCCAATCATTGCGGACGAGGATGTAGACCGGGAATTCGGCACCGGCGCGCTGCAGGTGTGCAGCTTTGGCGACAAGGAGGACGTCAAGTGGATTTACCGCCACAAGCTGCCCGTCCAGGATACGTGGACGCAGGATGGCCGCATTGTTAATGCGGGGCCTGGATACGACGGGCTTTCCATAGCGGCCTATAAGGAAAGGCTGCTTGAGGAGCTAAAAGCCGCCGGCAAGCTGATGAAGCAGGAAAAAGTAAAGCGCGTCATAAAGACGCACGACAGGTGCGGCAAGCCGGTTGACCTGCTCGCGACAATGCAGTGGTTCATCAGGATAAAGGACGCCAAGGACAAGATAGTTGCTGCCGGCCGGGAGATGCAGTGGATTCCCGACTTTTCAATCCAGTACCTCATCGACTGGGCCGAGTTCGTCGACTACGACTGGGTCATTTCCCGCCAGCGCGTTTATGGAACGCCATTGCCGTTCTGGTATTGCGACAAATGCGGCGAGGTCTACACGCCCGAATTCAATTCCCTGCCAGTTGACCCCTCAAGCCACGAGTTTGCAAAGAAGGAGTGCAAGTGCGGCGGGAAAATAGTCGGGGAGGCGAGCACGGCGGACTGCTGGGTGGACTCAAGCATCACGCCCCTCGTGATAGCGGGATGGCCTGATGACGAGAAGATGTTCAAAAAACTCTACCCCTCCACACTGCGGCCCCAAGGGCTTGAGATCATCCGCACGTGGGCTTTTTACACGATTGCACGCTGCCTCGCGCTGACCGGAAAGCCTCCTTTTGGCACAGTGCTCATCAACGGAAGCGTGCTTGGAAAAGACAACCGCAAGATGAGCAAGAGCCTTGGAAACTACGAGGACCCGAATGCCCTGCTTGCCAAATACAGCGCCGATGCGCTGCGCCAGTGGGCGGCATTAAGCGGCGCCTTTGCGCGCGACAGGCCGTTTTCCTACAAGGACGTGGAATACTCGCAGTCGTTTTTGAACAAGCTTTGGAACGCAAGCAAGTTCGTGGAAAAATCCCTCGAAGGCTACGAAAAAGACGGGGCAGGCGGGAAGAAGAGGGAGGGCCTGCGGGCAACCGACAAGTGGCTTTTGGGAAGGCTGAACCGGCTAGTGAAGGCAAGCACGCAGGCGATGAACGGCTATGACTACCACGCGTGCATTTCCGAGCTTCAGCAGTTTTTCTGGCACGACTTTTGCGACTACTACCTCGAGGACGTGAAGTACCGCATTTACGGGACCGATGAAGAAAGCAAGGCGGCCTCGCAATACTGCCTGCGCGAGACGCTCTTGACGTGCCTCAAGCTCCTCGCCCCCTTCGCGTGCTTCGTGGCTGACGAGATTTACTGCGAAATGTTCGCAACCGCGGAAGGGAACAAAAGCGTGCACGAGGCCGCGTGGCCGGCTTATGAGGAAGAGTATATAAATCCGTCCGAGGACAATATTGTTGAAGTCCTGCACTCGCTGCTTAGCGAAGTGAGGAAGTTCAAGGCCGGCAAGGCTTTGGCTCTCAACGAGCCGGTTGCCGGGGCCGAACTCGTTCTTCCCGAAACGCTGGTGAAAGACTTTTCGCTTGTGGAGGAAGAACTCAAGCAAGTCGGCCGGCTTGCAGCCATTAACCTGGGCGCAGGCGATGCCGTCAAAATCGAGCTGAAGGTGTAAAGAATGGCAAGAATGCACACTCGCAAGAAAGGACGTTCCGGCAGCGAAAAGCCGACTGCACGCACCGCGCCAACTTGGGTGGCGATGGACAAGCAGGAAGTCATTGACCTCGTCCTCAAGCTCTCGCGCGGGGGCCTCAGCCCCGCCTCAATAGGCCGCGTGCTCAGGGACTCCCACGGAGTGCCAAGCGTGCGCAACCTCACGGGCAAGACCGTCACGCAGATACTTGCGGAAAACAACTCCGCGCCGGCGTACCCATCCGATTTGGTGGACCTTATCAGGCGCGCCCTGCGCCTGCGGCGCCACTTGCGCACAAACAAGCAGGACAGGCACAACGACACGGTTTTGAGGCGCACTGAAAGCAAGATAAAACGCCTTGGGAACTACTACCGGGGGCACAAGCTGCCGGCAGGATGGAAGTACGACCCCGAACAGGCGTCGCTGCTTGTCAAGTAAAAAAAAGAGTTGATTTGATTGCCCGCACCAGCCAAGAAAGTAGTTGACTCGTGGAAGACCAAGAAGTGGTTCAAGGTCATCGCGCCTAATTTCCTCAACAACATCGAGGCGGCCGACATCCCCGCGCAAGAGGA
>CAZPDD010000127.1:0-2929 GCA_964585235.1 Microcaldota archaeon
GCCTGCTGCAGGCACTGTGCTCTTTTGCAAAGGAATCTTCCGCAGTTTCCGGCACGGACAGCCGCAGGCCGTGCTTGGCCATTTCCCCCTCAACCCCAGGAGCCTTGGCCGCGTCCGCGGCTACAAGGCCGTAAACGCCCTTTTTGCCCGAACGGACTATTCCCGCGTCGCAGCCGAGGCTCTCGGCCTGCTTGCAAAAGTCGTTCTCGCCTGAAATCAGCTTGAAGTAAAGAAGCGAGGCGCGGGATTGTTTCCTGAAATAAGAAGGCGGGACTTCAAGCGGAACGAATGGCTCGAGCTCGGCCAGGCGGGTGCGCAGGGAAGTTGCCTGCGAACGCGCTTCCAAAGCGCGTTTTTCCGCCTCGTAAACGCGGGCGAGTTCCTTCTCAAGGGCGCTTGCCTCGGCCAGGAGCTTTTCAAGCGGTTCAAGCTTGGTGCCTTCCAATCCGGCGGAAGGTTTTATGCCAAGCGCACGCTCGGCAGCGCGCAGGGCGATAAGGGCCTTGGCAACGCGGTCAAAGTGGGCAAGCGGCAGGTCCGGGACGGCCTCTCGCGAGCGGGTGATATGTATTGCGCCAAAGTCGTAAAGCGCGTCGATAACTTTAGGGACCCTATCGTGGGGGCAGAAGACGCGGGCCTTTGTCATTTCCTCAAGCATTTTTTGCACCACTAAACCCCTAGGACTTCAGCAAGCCTTGCAGGAGCTTGTCTGCAACGCCGTCTGCCTTGGAAAGCGATTTTGCGCGCAAAGCGGCCGCCTCCTTTTCCGCATTGGCGATTATTTTCCTCGCCTCCTCAAGCATCTTCTCCTCTGCCTTCTTGACAATCGCAAGCTTTTCCTCAACTGCACGCTCGCGCGCTTGCGCAGCAACTTCAGAGGCTTTGAGGCGGCCGTGCTCGACGATTTCAGACGCCTTTGCCTTCGCGCGCTCGAGGCGGGCGGCCGCTTCCTTCTCGGCGGCGAGAAGCTCTTTCATGCCGCCGCTTATGCCGTCGGCGCTTTTCTCCGGGATATGGGCGTCGCTATGCATTCAATTCACCGCTGATGGGTTAAAAACGTAACAAGGGGTCTGACCCCCCACCCCTCCTGCGAGGGTGCGAAACGGGCCTCGGGCACTATGCCCGTGTTCGAGGTCCTTCAACTAGTTCCACCAAAAAGCCAACAAACCGAAAAAAACAAGGGCTTCAATCGACTATTAACGAATGCAGGTATTTAATCCCTGCGGTTCAAGATGGTTCCTAAAAACTTGACGATGAGTTATTCGACAAAAACTCAAAATCCGTTTAAAGCGCGTCCATCGCGGCTTCGACGAAGTGCTTGCTGTCGGAAGCGACGTCGAAAACCATCTGCAGAAGCTCGAGTACCACTGGTATCACCAAATTGGGTTCTTGGGGCAAGAAATAATATAATGCTTGCGCTCTAGTTCTCGATTGGAGTGTTTTGAACGGAAACCGTTTCGCGCATGAGGCGCGTGACTTACGCCATCCGCGACGTCATAGTTGCGGCACAGGAACTGGAAAAGCAGGGAAAAACTGTCCTGAAGCTCAACATCGGCGACCCGAATGCCTATGATTTTGACACGCCCGCCTACGTCAAGAAAGCCCTGGTAGAGGCGCTGGACAAAAAGCTCGGGGGGTATGCCGACTCGCAGGGCTTTCCCCGACTTCGCGAGGCAGTTGCCGCCAACAACACTGCACAGGGCTTTGCCTCTAGCGCGGAGGAAGTTGTCGTCACAAGCGGGCTTAGCGAGGGCGTGAACATGCTCTACGGCAGCCTGCTCGAGCCGGGGGATGAAATTCTGCTACCCAGCCCGTGCTATCCCCAGTACGAAATGCTTGCGTACTACTACGGCGCAATTCCCAAGTTCTATGAGTTGCGCGAGGAAAACGGCTTTGCGCCCGACTTTGACTCGATGAAAAGGCAAGTGACGAAGAGGACGAAGGCGCTTGTGCTCATCAACCCCGACAACCCAACAGGCACCGTCTTTGACGAACATCAGTTGCGCCAGTTCATCGACTTTGCAGGCGAGCACGGCCTTGCCATCCTAAGCGACCAGATTTACAGCGAAATGGTGTTTGACAGTCCGCACGTCGCAACCGCCTCGCTAACCAAAGACGTCCCTGTTGTCGAGATGAATGGGCTTAGCAAGAACTTCCTCGCCCCCGGCTGGCGGGTCGGGTGGCTGTCTTTCTGCAATTTCAGGGACGATTCGCTGCGAAAATCAGTTGTGCAGCTTTGCCGCCTGCGCCTTAGCGCCTCCTACCCTGCGCAGTACGCAAGTGCGGTTGCGCTTGAAGACGAAAAGCAGTACGCGGTTGCGAAAAAGGCGATGCTTGGGAAGCTCAAGCCCCGTCGCGACCTCGCGGCCAGGCGGCTGAATGAAATTCCGGGTATCAGCTGCGTCAAGCCGCAGGGTGCCTTCTACGCATTCCCGCAGGTGCACGATGAAAGGAAAGTTTGGCCGAGCGACAAGGAATTCGTCTACGAGCTGCTTGCGGAAAAGGGCGTGCTTACGGTCTTTGGAAGCGGCTTTGCGGAAAAGCCGGGCAGCAAGCACTTCCGCATAGTCTTTCTCCCGCCCGAGCAAACGCTCGAAAAAGCGTTTGATGGGATTGAGGCGTTCATGAAGGCGAAGGGATTCTGAGCTGATGCAATGCCGTGGGAACTGGGCAAAAAGATTGCTGCATTGGATAACACTGAGATAATATTTCGCGGTAAGCCGGGAACTTCCACGGACGATATCGTCCCGGTTTCCCACAAGTTGCCCAAAATCGTCAAAACCTTAATTGTGAAACCGCTCTATCAAGAGACTTGGGACCGAATGCACGAATTGTCAGCGCAAGCTAAGCGCATTGGTTTTAGGGTAAAAAAAGGACACACCGCATATGTTATCGGCCCGCCGCCTGCAAAGGAGGAGGATTCACCTAT
>CAZPDD010000128.1:0-2813 GCA_964585235.1 Microcaldota archaeon
AAAAAGGATAAGACAACCATGCCCGGGGAAAATCCGTTGCGGCCAGGAATTGGAGTGAGGGTGGAGCCTGGGATGAAGCACTTGGCGTTTCTTGCCCGTCCGGAGGGAGATGCTTTCCGGGACTTCGACGGAAGCTTGGTGGCGCAGAAAAACGTCAAGCATTTTGTACAGGGCTGGCCTGCGTTGGTTCAAAACGGCAAGACAGTAGTGGGCACGGGCGGGGAGACAATGCGGCCAAAATTCATGTGGGCTGCCCGCACGGTTGCGGGAGTAAATGACAACAACGAATTTTTGGTGCTGGTGATAAACAAGCGCGTGACTTTTCAACAAGCTGCCAGAATGGCGATTAAAGCCGGATTCAAGCACGCGGTAAACCTCGACGGCGGAAAAAGTACGCATTTGGAAGTCAACGGCGAAACAAAAATCAAGGCGCGCTATGGCACCCTGCCGGCATACCTGGTTTTCGACGAAATCCAGGAACTCCGCGCGCTTGAGTGAAGAAAACTCAAGGCCACAATGTTGCCGGCATCTGGAGTTTCGCAACCAGCGCGTTCATGAACCGCGCGGCGTCCGCCCCGTCAATCACGCGGTGGTCGAAAGTCACGCTCAACGGCATTACCTTGCGGATTGCCGGCGTGCCGCTCACGAGGCGCACCTGGTCGCGTGTGCGGAAGAGGCCGAGTATGGCGCTTTCGGGGTAGTTGATGATTGGCGCAGCGCCCGCGCCGCCGACGCTGCCGATGTTCGTAATGGTGAACGTGCTGCCCTTGATTTCGTCAAGAGTAGTCTTGCGGTTGCGCGCCTTTTCGGCAAGCTCGTTGATTTCCCTGCCGAGCTGCAGAACGGCCTTCTTGTCCGCGTCTTTCACGACGACGACAATCAACCCGTCAGGCGTGTCAACTGCAATGCCCAGGTTGTAGTACTTCTTGAGAACCAGTTCCTGCGTTGAATCGTCGAAGCTCGAGTTGAAGGCGGGGAATTCCTTGAGGGTTTCCAACAATGCCTTTGCAATGAAAGGCAGGAGGGTCAGGTGGATTCCCTGCGCCTTGGCGCCTTCCTTCTCGTTTTCACGCAACTGCCACAAGTCGGTGACGTCCGCCTCGTCCCAATGCGCCACTTGCGGCATCGCCCGCACGCTCTCGACCATCTTCTTCGCAACTGCCTTTCGCAGCGTGGAGAGGGACTGGCGCTCGACGGGGCCGTCGAAAGAAAGCGGTTTTTGTGAAGCAATGCCCTGTCCGGAAGATTGGGCTATCGGCATTGAAGCCATTTTCTTTGCAACCGCGGACTCGACCATCGCCTGGATTGCCGAGGCGAGGGCGGAGGCAACGTCGCCGGAAACTGGGGCCGAAGGCATTGAAGTCTGGAATTGCTGCTGGATGGAAAGCGAAGGAGCGGGGATTGCCTTCACCGCCGAGGCCTTTTGAACATCATCGGCCAATATGCGGCCACCGGGGCCGCTGCCACGGATATTAGCAAGGTCTATCCCAATTTGCCGCGCCAGCTGGCGGACTGCAGGGGTTGCAAGCACGCTGCCGGGAGTTGCTTGAAGGGAAGAAATTGGGGCAAAAGCAGCTGCAGTTGATTGCAAAGCCGGCCTTTCGCCTTCGATTGTCACGTGAAGCTTCTTGTCGCCTGGACCGAGTTTGTGCTCCTCGCTTTGCTTGAGGACTTCGACTTTGGCTTTCTCGACGCCCTCGTGGTGCTCGCCGGCTATTTGCGGCGGGGCGATTTCCCCGGGGCTGCCGATTGCCAAGAGAATCTGGCCGACTTTTACAACCTCGCCTTCCGAAAAGTAGAGCCTTAGCATCGTGCCGGCTTGGGGGCAGGGAAGCTCGACTATTGCCTTGTCGGTCTCGACCTCGCCTATTATCTGGTCGGCCTTGACCTCGTCGCCTTCCTTGACGAGCCACTTTACAATCTTCCCCTCGTGGACGCCCTCGCCCAAGTCCGGGAAGTTGAACACAAAAACCATTTTCGCCTAACCCCCCACTAGTATTGGACAACTTTGCTGACTGCGCGCATGATGCGCTTGGCGTCCGGAAGGTAGTAGTCCTCGTTCGTACCAAGAGGAAGCTGGGTGTCCCAGCCGCACACGCGCTGGGGCGGGGCGGCAAGAGAGTCGAAGGCTCGTTCGTTCACGCGCGCAATCACTTCAGCGGCTGCGCCGAAGCTTTTCGGCGCCTCCTGCACCACGACGATGCGGCCGGTCTTTTGCACGCTCTTGATGACAAGGCCGGTCTCGTCAAGCGGCGAGATTGTGCGCAAGTCGATGACTTCGCAGCTCACGCCCTGGGCTTTTGCCTGCTCGGCCGCGTCAAGAGTCTGCTTCATTGACGCCCCATAGCCAACTAGTGTGACTTGCGAGCCTTCCTGCACGACTTTGGCCTCTCCGAGTGGCACGGTGTAATCGTCGTCTGGAACGTCAGCTTTCAGCGCGCGGTAGAGGCGAGTTGGCTCGAGGAATATGACCGGCCCTTCGCCGCGCACTGCGCTTGCAAGCATGCCTTTCGCGTCAACGGGGTTGGCCGGGCAGCAGACGGTGAGGCCGGGGATGTGCGAGTAAGTCGCCTCAATCATTTCACAATGGTGCTCAAGCGCGCGGATGCCGCCGCCCGAAGGCGTGCGGATGACAATAGGGAGCTTGACGCGGCCGCGAGAGCGGTAGTAGAGGCGGGCGCAGTGGTTTGCAATGTGGTTGAAAGCGACTCCGACAAAGCCGGAAAACTGGATTTCGGCAATTGGCCGCAGACCCGCCGCGGCCATGGTCGGTACGTCCGGCAGCAGGCTCGAGCGGCTCGGTGCCGTGATGG
>CAZPDD010000129.1:0-2690 GCA_964585235.1 Microcaldota archaeon
GCGCGTGCCCCCCGCGCGCACGTCGCCGAGACTGCGACGAGCAGCGGCGGTAGCGTTCGGCGCGAGCGCACGGCGCGAAATTGATTGAAATGTGTGATTGCGTTTGCGCCAAATCGCCGGCGATTCGCCGCCGATTGCCGTTATACGAGGCCGCCACACACTCGCCACACACGCGCCACGCCTACAGCGCGGAGCCGGGCGTGACGGTGATGCCCGTGCAGTCAGTTGCCTTTGGCGCGTTTGAGGAAAAAATCGTCTTCCTAGCGCTTGGCGCGCAGAATGCGCAGGACGGCGCTTTCGTTTCGGTGCTCAAAGCCTCTTCTTCAACCGAGTCCGGACAGGCCCCGCTGTTTTTGCGCGTCGGAAACGCCCCGCCGCTCAACCTCAACGTGGTCGTCAGCCCCGTGTTTTACACTTTCGCCAATTCAAGCACAGTTGCACGCTTCTTCCTCAACGTAACGAGCCTGGAGCCCCAACCGCTCCGCATCGGTGCGCGGGTTGACAACCTGCCGGCCAACTGGAGCGCAACAGTCTCGCCGCAGACGCAGCTTCTCTTCCCGGGCGCCAGCGGATTGTTCAACTTCACGGTAACCATCCCGAACTCTGCGCTGCAGGACGCAAACCTTACGGTAGTGCTTACAAGCGAGGACGGCCGTGAAAAGCCCGTTCCCGTGGCAGTCAACGCAAGGCAGGCAGCTTCGGGCGCAACCGGCTTTTTCACGCTCGCATTCCTCGGCGACCCGCTTGCAATAGCGCTTTTGATCCTGCTTTTGATTGCCGGCATCGGCCTGGCGCTTTTCTCAAAAGGATTGCTAGAGCGCGCAAGCTCGCTTGAACAGGGGCGAAAATAACGTGAAGGCCTTCCTAGCAGCGGTGCTTTTCCTCGCCTTGCTCACGTCAACCGCCTTCGCCGGCTTGTCAACCCGCTTCCTTGGGGACTTGCACGCGGGAATGTGCGACTGCGACACTGCAGTAATTCCAGTTCTTGTGCGCAACACAGGGCCTGACGACGCGACAATCCTCTTTTCCGCAGGCGATTCCTCTCACTTGCAAGTGATTTCGCCCCACCGCGCCTTCACGCTTTCCCCCGGCGAAGGGGTTGTCAAGCAATTGTTCGTTAAAAGCGGCTGCGGCGCCGCCTCAACCGCAGTTGTCTATGCCAGGGCTGACGGCGTCGAAGGGCAGGAAAGCTCCGTCGCTGGAATAGTTGACATTCGCCAGTGCAACTTGCTTTCCCTCTCGCTAAAACTCTCCGCACTCGGCTGCGACGGGAGCGACTACCAGTTCACTCTTTCCAACAACGGAAAATACCTGGAGAAAGGAATTTTCTCAACCGACTTGAACGGCTTGTCTGCAACCATTTCGCAAACCGAGTTTCTCCTCAAGCCCGGCGAGTCAACCGACGTGCTCGTGCGCGTGAAGAACATCCCGCCAGGGGACAAGGGAAAAATCTTCTCACTCACCGCAAAAAGCGAGTCGGGCGCCAAGGCAAGCGCCTCTGCCGGCCTGGCATCAAACTGCCCCGCGCCCCAGCCGGCGAGCCAGCAGGCAAGCGGCGAAGGCACCGTCACGCAACAGCAGTCCGGCCCGTTCGGCTTCACGGGCTTTTTCACCGCATTCAACTTCGTGGGCCTTTGGCGCGCGTTGGTTGATTTCCTGCGCAGCGCTTGGCACAAGCTCGTTGATTTCGTTAACGGAATTGTCAAGTGGTTGCATCTTGAACAGCCGGCAAGGCAGGCTGAGGACGCGGCAAGGCAGGTGCGCCTCGACTGGCTCTTGGTTGCAATTGCCGTCCTCCTCGTAATCTTCTTCTACCTAGCAGTTCGCGGCCTCGAGTCTCGCGAGAGCCAGATGGACAAGCAAGTGCTTGGCCGCTGAACCTCCACAGGCGGCACTGGCCCCCTTGGGGCAGCAAACTGTTTTTAACGAGCCGCGGCCATAATTACCATTGAGAAAACTAGTTCCGCTAGTTTTTGAAAGAGCTGATTTGCATGACCCTAAGGCAACCGATTGTAACGACGCTTGGGCACGTGGACCACGGAAACGCGATTTAAGCGGCAAACGCTTTTTTGCGACGTACAGACCTCGTTGCTCGATAGCATCCGCAGCACGCGCATCACCGGCATCGAGCACGGCGGCATCACGCAGCACGTCGGGGCAAGCGAAGTGCCGCTTGAGGTTGTCGAGAGGGTTGCCGGCCCGCTGCTTGAGAAGATGAAAATCAAGCTTACCATCCCCGGCCTCTTGTTTATCGACACTCCCGGCCACGAGGCCTTCGCTAATTTGAGGCGGAGGGGCGGCAGCATCGCCGACATTGCAATAGTAGTCATCGACGTGACCAAGGGCATAGAGGCGCAGACGGACGAGGCGCTCTCTATTTTGCGCGAGTACAAGACGCCTTTTGTCATCGCACTCAACAAAATCGATGCGCTCAGCGGATGGATTGCGCAGGAGGGAAAGCCGTTCGGCGAGTCAATTGGCGCGCAGAGGCCGGATGTTGCAACCTCGCTTGATGAAAAGACTTACGCCCTTGTCGGCGCGCTTTTCTCCCGCGGCTTCAACGCCGAGCGCTTCGACCGCGTCAACGACTTCACGAAGCAAATCGTAATCATCCCCGTAAGCGCCAGGACGCGGGAGGGGATTCCAGAGCTGCTGATGTTCGTCTCCGGCCTGGCGCAGAAGTTTCTTGA
>CAZPDD010000130.1:0-2658 GCA_964585235.1 Microcaldota archaeon
AACGCCCATTCCCTCTGCAAAGGCCGTTTTGTATACCGTAGATGGACTTTCCGCATAGCTGGCAGCAGTTTTCCTTTTCCATTGATTTAACTCAAATGAGCTATAGTGGGGTAACAAAGCCGCTTTAACTTCAGTCGGCAATAGGTCGAATTCTTGAGAGCTGGAGACGTTTTCAAAAAGGTTTTTTGCCCATCTAATCACTTGGCTCGTGCTTTGCTTGTCAGCAAGCCTTCCTACAGTTACTGTTGCTGTAGAACTTGCAGAAGAGAGGGGGTCGAATTTCGACTTGCTTGAAGGGTCTGTTCTTGCCAAAAGAGCGGCCGCAGGCAGCAGTCCTGCAAGGACAAGCGTTCTAATTAGCTTCCTTCTTCCTGGCGGTTTTTGCTCATGTTCTTTTATTCTCAGAAGTGTTTGGAGCATAGTAAGCTTTTCAGCCCCCCTTATTTCCTTCATCCACTCTTCCACTGTTGGTTCACGTCTTTTCCTCATATTTCATCACTTTCTAGATTCAGGCAAAAAACCCTTTCGCCGCCTTTTCCGCCCTTGCCTTGTCCTCAGGGGCCGTGGCGACAATTAGCGTGTTTTCCTTCCTTTCCAGCTCAAGGGCCCTTACCAGGTTGCTCGCGTCTTCAAGCAACGCTTTTCGCCCGTCCTTTTGCACCACGCGCGTCTTGAACTCGCTTGTGTGCGTCTCGGGCGCGCATACGACGTACTCGCCTTGCGCAAAGCCCGCCTCTTCCATGTGTTCGCTGAAGGGCTTTAGGAAGTTCCTTTCTTCCATCTTTTCCCTCGCCCTCGCGCTTGCCGAATGCGCGTCAAGGACGAAAGCGCTTTTGTAAAGCTTCCTTTCAAGGAGCCTGGATGCCAAGGCGATTCCGGATGCCTGCATCTTCAACAGCAGCCGCTCGTCAGTCCCAAGCGCAATGTCGTCGACCGAAAGGCTGCCGTCCGCAAGGCCTATCCGCATGGCAGAAGCGACCATTTCACCCGCAATGCGGCAGGTGGGGTGGTAATACACTGCCTTGAACATGAAGTGCCGCGAGACAAGCAGGCTCTCGGCAGCAAGCAGGCCGCGTTCCTCGACGAAGAGCTCGCCGTCGGCGTAAGCCAGGGTGTGCAAAAGCCGGTCGGCGTCGATGATGCTATAGGCGACTCCGGTAAAGTGCGCGTCGCGCAGCAAATAGTCGACGCGGTCGGTCCCCAGTTCGCGCGTGATTACCGCGCCTTCCCCCCCGCCGTGCATCAAGTTGCTAAGCTCGGAAAGACTGACTCCGCCGTCTTCCACCACTTTCTTCAAGCCGGTTTTTTTCACCAAGTCGATTCCCCGCTCCTCGTGCTTCTTGTGCAGTTTCTCAACAAGCACGGGGTCGCTTGTGTGGGCAAAGGCGCCGTGGCCCACGTCGTGCAACAGCGCCGCGAGGCGCAGGGTCTTGATGGTTTGTGCATCAAATCCGAGGCGGCTAGCCAGCACGCCTGTCAGGTGCATCGCGCCAAGCGAGTGTTCAAAGCGAGTGTGCATGGCGCTTGGGTAGACCAGGTAGGCGGTTGAAAGCTGGCGGACAAAGCGCAGGCGCTGCATCTGCGTTGAATCAAGCACGCGAAGCTCAAGCTCGCTCAATTCAATGCTGTCGTGAATCGCGTCTTTAAGCAGGCGAGGATGTTGCTGGTTCATTTCGGAGAATTAGATGGGAGGCAAGGCGATTAATTATTTTATGCGTTGAGCAGGCTCGCGCGCTCGCGCAAAAGCGCGTTGTTGACGGCCTCGCTTTTCTCGCCCCACTCTATCACCACGCGGCATTTCTTGCCGCGCGCCAAAAGCGCGTGTTGGATTTCGCCAGCCCGCCGCTCAAGCGCAGCCAGGCGGTCGTCGAAATTGGTTGCAAGCGTGTTCCTGCTGACAACAACCAGGACAACCAGCTCGTCGCCGGAGAAGGCTTCCGCCTGCCCGAGGGGCTGAGTGTCGCTAGTGAGTACGAAAAGGGACTTCATCCGAACATCACTTGCTTTCATAACTTGCGGTTATGGGTCGGAGTGTGTGAAGGTAGGTGGGCAATAAAAAGTGCACTGGTTCCCGTATTAGAAGTGGTCGGAAGTTGTTCCATTGCCAGTTCAGCAATGGTTTTATTTCATGAGGGTATTTCGTTTTCATGCCGCCGTTGAAGATAAGGCTTGAATACGACGAGCTGCACCCTACGGTGCAGGCGAAGACGCGCCGTCTTTTGGCAGCGAAAGGCGACCGGATGAAAATTGCCGAAGTGTTGGGAAAGTTGAGCGGCTTAGGCACCATTGGGATGGGCGTTCTTTCTAATTCGGATCCTGCTGTTGTTGTCATTTCAACTCCAATAGGTTTTCTCGTCGGGGCCGGGGCAGGTCTTGCCGTCCAAAACAATGTGGTGTGGCGCCAATTTACGGAACTAGGTGAGTTGGTTGCCCGGCACTTGGAGAGAAAGCAACTGGTCGACACGCATCTGCTTGATGGAAAGCACTCCCGGTTGAGCAATCCCGGCGATGTTTTCGCGAATACGCCTGTTCTATCGGCCAGCATCAGCATCAAGGACCGAAAGCCGTGCACGACATTGTGGCTGTCGGGGTATTCCAAGCTTAAGCGAAACTTGATGAAGCTTGGGAAACTTGCGCCCGTTTACTATGTTGTGCTCA
>CAZPDD010000131.1:0-2643 GCA_964585235.1 Microcaldota archaeon
CGTGGAATCTCCTGCTATGAAGCCAAAAGATAATGAGGAACCAACCTTTTATTCCGACCGCGACTATGGTACGACAAGGGCATTGGGCGTTGCGTGGAGAAAAAGGTTTGAAGATTCAAAACCTGCTTACAATAGCCGCTCAAAATCAGCTAATCAAGAGTTGGCAAAAAGGATTCGCGGCATCGGCTTCGAGATCCTAAGGGTTTCCCTGTTCGACTACAACAATCCTGCGCGCAGTGAAGTTGAGGTGCCGCCGGGCATTTTCCGCGAGGAAAAGAAGCCTGCGAACAAAGGCGCCGCAAGACTGATTGCTAACTGGACTGGCTGGGGACGACAAGTAAAACAGCTTATGATTCTCAGAAAAAAATAGCACCATATGGCAAGCGTCGGCATTACCTAATAAATGGATAAACAAACATTTAAATATTTATAAACCTAAATGTTTCTAGGTGGCGGCTATGGCAACGGTTACACTAAACGTCGACGAGAGCGTGCTTGAGGAATTCAGGCAGGCTGCTGAGCTTGCATACGGAAAAGTCAAGGGCCATTTGGGGAAGGCCGCTACAGAGGCATTGCGCCTCTACGCCAGGATGCACAATAAGAAAAGCGCGGAAGCTCGCGCGCTTGAGTTACTGGAAAAAGGCATGGATATCGGCTATAGCGCCAAGAAAATAAAACGGGAAGACCTCTATGACCGATAATGGGGACGAGATTTTTTTTGACACGAACGTACTGGTTTATGCCTATGATTTCAGGGAACCGGAAAAGCGCCTAAAGGCAAAGCATTTGGTCGAACAAGTTTTTTCCGGCGATGTTGCAGGCGTCGTATCGAACCAAGTTCTTGCGGAATTCTTTTACAACTTAAACAAGTTTGCCAACAAGCAGCTTGGCAAGGAAGCGGCAGAGATAGTGGAAGCCATTCTCTCCTCCCCCAGGTGGAGGAAAATTAACTATAATTCGTCAACGGTAAAGAACGCAGCGACATCCGTGAGAGCAAACCAAACCCGTTTTTGGGACCAGCTGATTGCCCAAACAATGCTCGAAAACGGCATCCGCACGATTTACACAGAAAACACGCGGGATTTTGACAAAATGGGCTGGCTAAAAGTCATAAATCCCTTCAAGTGACACCGGCCATTTCCCCAAGCAGCTTTGCCGGTTCCTTTGCCTTTACAAAAGCGCTTGCAAGCAGCACTCCCTGCGCTCCAAGCGCAAAACAAGTCTTCACGTCCTGCGGCGTTGACACGCCGGCACCGACAACCGGGATGACTTTCGGGAATTGCTTTCGCATCTTCTTCACGAATTCCCCCACAACTTCAGGCTGAGCCTTGCTGACGCTTATTCCGCTGCCGATGAATTCGGGCGGCTCGTACGCAACTGCCCACGGACCGAGGGAGGCGACTTGCAGCGCCTTTTCAAGCGACTCTGCGCACACCATCGCCTGCAGGCCAAGCTTGCGGCACTTCTCAACGACGAACTTGATTTCCTCGGGCTTAAGGCGGTGCTCGCTGTGGTTTACAAGCGTGCCGGCAGCGCCACTTGCGGCAATGCTTTCAGCCGGCAGCCAGCCAGTGACCGCGCCCGGCTCAACCGCATCAACGCCTTGAGCGAAAAACCTTGCGGCATGGAACTTTCCTGCCAGAAGCTGGAGTTGGGGGGACTGGGGGCAGGCGATGAAATCAATTTTATTATTGGTGCCTGCGGCTTGCTCGACAATTTGGGCAAGCTTCAGCCCTGCGGAGCCTGCGCTCTCGGCATAGGCCTTGAAATTTAGGGCTATAATCCTGTTCACGAAAGAAAGCAAGGCAGTGCACGAATAAAAGCGCTTACTTTTTGCGCATCCGCGACTGCACTATGAGCATGAGCACGCCAAGCACCACTAAGCCAATGCCCTCAAGAGTGTGGGTCTCGTGCGACTGCTCGGTCAGGCCGACTGCAGTGTGGAAGGCGTGAGGCAGGAGCGCAAGGAACCAGCCGGCGAAGAGAATAAGGACGGCAAGGTAGTAAACCGCGTCTTCAAACTTGATTTTCATTTTTTATGCACCAAAGAGAAGCTGACGGATGTGAAAAAGGAAAAAAATGAAAAAAAAGAAGGGGATGGACTTTTTAGTCCTTCATGCCGAAGCCAAGGCCGAGCGAAACGACGGCAATGGCGACGTGCAGCCACGTGATGGCCATGTTGATGTTCAACAGGTTAGCCATCAGGTCGGGCGTAACAAAGCCAAGCACTGCGACAACGGCCGCGATTACTCCGAGGCCCTTGTTGAAGTTCTTGCCCTGTCCCTGCATGCCATAGTAGATTCCGAGGCCGCCTACTATGTGGACGACGCTCTGAAGCATGTTCACCGTGAAGAACAGAATGTTGTTGGTGAACAGGCCCCAAATGCCGACCAGCAGCAACACGGCGCCGATTACCATGGCGAAAGTGTCGTTAACTCCCTTATTCATTACACATGCACCTCCAAACGAAATGCTTGAATGCAATGAATGACAAAATCCGCGTATTTAAGCATTTGCAGACAACGCAGGCACCATCGACAGAAAGCGAATTAAAGGTTTTTGCCCACTCGCCCGCGTAAGCCAACCCGCCTACTCACAGCAAGGTTTAAATATAAGTTAAGCGTCATGATTGTGTCGTGATTC
>CAZPDD010000132.1:0-2600 GCA_964585235.1 Microcaldota archaeon
CCATTTTGACACTTGCCACACGTACATTTCCACGAGTCTCCATAACCTTTCACTGCATTCGGACATCGAATACCATCTACCGTACCGCTCCAACGCTCTTTGCCTTTCCCTTGCATGTGCGGTTGAACTGGAGGATTGGCAGTGAAACGGCGAGCAAAGTTGCAACGAGGGGAAGCGGGCGTAATTCGCGCGCAAGCCCCTCAAGCGTTTTCAGCATGGTCACTCACTTGCGGACGTAGCTGACGTAGGCGAATTTCGTGCCGTCCTCAATGCCTTCAACCCGGGCAGTTTCCTTCCATTCCCCCGTGCTTATTTCGGGAAAGAGCACGTTGCCTTCAAGGTCGGCGTGGATTTCAGTCAGCTCAAGCCGGTCGGCCAGCGCAATAGTTTGGTCGAACAACTGCGCGCCGCCGATGACGAAAACGTTTTCGTCAAGCGAATTCGCTTTTTCAAGAGCCTCTTTAACGGAGTTGCATACCAAGCAGTCGGAGGGTGCAGTGAAATTTTCCTGCCGCGTGACGATGATGCTCGTGCGGTTAGGCAGGGGCTTGCCGAGCTTGCTTAAGATGGACTCGTAAGTCTTGCGGCCCATCACCACCACGTGGCCGGTTGTAAGCTGCTTGAAGCGCTTCAAGTCGGCCTTGAGGTAAAGCGGCTGGCCGCCGTCATGGCCGATGACGCGATTTGCCGCAACCGACGCGATTAAGGTAATCATGCTGCAATGCTATTGAATAGCATTTTATTTATTACGGCGGCTTATACGTCCGGTTAGTTTATTTGGAAACAGAACGGCACCCAGAGTACCAGTACCTTGACCTGCTGAGGGACATCATGGCCAACGGGGTGGAGAAGAGGGACCACAACACGGGAACGGGGTTGAAAAGCGTCTTCGGGCGCATGTCGCGCTACGACCTGTCAAAAGGCTTTCCCCTCCTCACCACCAAGCGGGTGTACTGGAAGGGAGTGCTGCACGAGCTTTACTGGTTTTTGTCCGGACAGTCGAACATCAAGTACCTCGTTGACAACGACGTGCACATCTGGGACGATTATCCCTACAAAATCTACTTGAAGAAAAACCCGGGCGCGCAAATGCAGAAGGAAGAGTTTGTCTCCAACATCAAAAATGACGTTGCATTCGCGCAAAAGTGGGGGGAGCTTCCCCACATTTACGGCTCGCAATGGCGTCATTGGCCGGGAAAAAACGGCCGGGAAATAGACCAGGTCGCCTGGGCGGTTGAGACTCTCAAGAACTTTCCCGACCGCAAGCACGCGGTCGTCAGCGTGTGGAACCCGGAGTACCTCTACGACATGGCACTGCCGGGAGAAGCGCTTTCCTTCCCCTTGTGCCACATCATGCTTCACTTCAGCGTCGCAGGCGGAAAGCTCTCCTGCCTGCTTTACCAGCGCAGTTGCGACATGTTCCTCGGAGTGCCGTTCAACATCGCAAGCTACGCGCTGCTGACGCACGTGATTGCACGGGCAACCGGCTTTGAGGTTGGCGAGTTTGTCCATACCTACGGCGACACGCACGTCTACGAAAACCATTACCCGCAAGTGATGGAGCAGCTTTCGCGAGAGCCGCGGCCGTTCCCTACCCTTAAACTCGCGCCGGAAGTGACTGGCATCGACAACTTCCGCCCAGAGCACGTGACGCTTGATGGCTACAACCCGCACCCCACCTTAAAGGGAGACTTGACGGTCGCCGGCGGGTTTGACGAAAAAGACCGCGTGTTCGGAAGGAAATAACCCCCCCGCCTATGGCTTCGTAAAGCAATCCCGGCCGGAGGATATGGGAAAAAATTAGGAAGGGGGCGCGCAAAAGCGCGCGCC
This sequence comes from Microcaldota archaeon, assembly GCA_964585235.1. Lineage (GTDB taxonomy): Archaea > Micrarchaeota > Micrarchaeia > Norongarragalinales > UBA97 > JAGVFW01. Next base: position 1,831 of record CAZPDD010000132.1, read on the forward strand.
ACAAAGGTTCAAGTCTTCATTATCCTCTTCCCAATTTCGCGGTACTTTACCGGTCCCTTCCCGCCCGGATGCTTGGCCGCACGCCTGATGGCCGCAGCCATTCTGGTTCCTCTGGTCTTCTTCAAGGCATTCCACCTCCTTTTGACGCCTGAAAGCAAAGGGGGAAAACCGCCCTCATTATGCCTAGACAAAAAATGCTTCTTAACCCGGATGTTACCAACCCCGGGGTGGTATCGGCCAAAGACGCGCTTGTCAAAAAATGCGAAAACCCCCCCGCAGCGTCCCTTGAACAACTGGATATAAAGCGTCTCCGGGGGATAAAATAATTATATCCAGGGGGAGTGTGGTTGGATGGAAACAGAGCACAGCGCTTCAAATATCCTTCCCAAAACAGGCATGGGCGAGGCAGAGGTCAAGAAGTGGAGCAGCCTGCCTGACGATGCGAGCATCGGAGTGGCTGTCGCGGCGCTTGAGAGGCACGGCTTCAAGGTGTTTGTAGTTGGCGACGAGCCGGAGGCCCTTGCGCAGCTAAAGAAGATAATTCCCGCAGGAGCGGAAGTGATGAACGGCTCTTCAACAACTCTTGCGGAAATCGGCTATCTCGACTTCCTGACATCCGGTAAGCACGGGTGGAGGAACGTGCACGAGGAAATACTGAAGGAAACGGACAAGGCAATGCAGTCCGACTTGCGCCGCAAGTCAGTTGCCTCCGAGTACTTCCTTGCAAGCGCCCAGGCAATCACTCAGGAAGGCGAAATAATGGGGTGCGA
>CAZPDD010000133.1:0-2574 GCA_964585235.1 Microcaldota archaeon
CATGCGAAATGGCGTAATGTGGGTCGACGGAAAGGCGGTAATGAAAGGCGGCCGGCCCGTCGTATGACGCGTCGGACAAACCATTAAATACCGCCTGCGGCCTAAATATTAGTAATCAGGTGGAGCTAAAACCTGGGTTTTGCAGAGCACTTTTTCTAAGAGCTTTTCGCACAAACTCAAAAATTTAGTAGAGCCTGATTTTAAAAAAGCAAAGGTGGGAAGTGAAATGAAAATATCTGAACTCAAGCCCGGCACGGGCAACGTGACCTTGGAGGCGGAAGTGGCGAGCATAAGCGAACCCCGCACCATCAACAAGTACGGACGCGAGCTGCGCGTCGCCGACGTGACTCTCCGCGACGACTCTGGCACCATCGTGCTCGCACTCTGGAACGAGAATATCGAGAAGGTAAGCGAAGGGGCGAAAGTCAAGATCGAGAACGGCTACGTCAACACGTGGCAGGACAAGATCCAGCTGACCCTCGGCCGCTTCGGAAAAATCAGCGCGATTTAAGCCAAGGCGCGCGTTGCTGGTTTTTTTCTTCTTTTATTTCTTTTTCTTGTTTTTTCCCCAAATCCGGTAGCGATGGGTTTGACGCCGTGATTCAGAATTAGATTTCCGCGGCTTTGAGGGCCAGTAGCGCCTCTTGCTCGGTCTTGCTGTTTACCACTATGCCGGCGCCGAGCTCGAAGCCCGCCCAGGTGTTCGCGCGCGGGTATATTTCGGCGTGGAAGTGCAGGTCCGTTCCTTTGGGCGAGTTGTGAAATGCGATGTTGTAGTCCTTGCTTACCGAATAGACGCGGGCGATGCAGTTGCGCAGCAGGTGCATGAACTCATCGGCCTCGTGCTTGCTGAATTTCGTGAAGTCCCGCACGTGCTTTTTTGGGACAACCCAGGTTTCGTAGGGGAAGCGCGAGAAGGAAGGGCAGAAGGCCGTGAAGGAAGCGTTCTGCTCAAGAATGTTTTTCCTCTCCTTTTTCAGCAAGTTGCAGAACAAGCACCCGCCGTTTTTCCTATTTGCGTCAATTTCCGACTGGATTATGGGGGGGATGAAAGGAAGCGTTGTTATTTGCGCGTGCTCGTGGTCGATGCTTGCACCGCCCTTGGGGCCGTGGTTTTTGAAGAGAAAAACAGTCTTGACGCCGGACTTTGCCGCGAGGCGCCTGTAAGTGGCGGCGTAAGTCTCGAAAACCCGTGCGAGCTGCCCTTCGCCGAGGTCCTGCCAAAGCTTTCCGTGCTCGTCCGTCTCGACGATTACCTCGTGGTCGCCGAAGGCGGGCGAATTCCAGAAAAGGGAGCCGCGCTTTTGCGGGGAGAACTTGCCGCGCCGTTTGAGGAAGGCAAAGGCGTTGTCGAAAACCCTTGTTTTCCAGTTCTTTTCACCCGGCAGCGCAAGCTTGGTGGGCGGCGTGACGGATTCGAAGCCCTTGTCGAAAGGGCAGGAAACTTTTACCTTGCCGAAAACCTGCGGACGTGCCGCACGCTCGTTAGCTACAATCACTATCTGCTGTTTCGTCGGGTCGAGGCGGTATTCAAGCACCATAAACAAACTAAGCGAGTATTGCGGCTTAGCTTTTAATAGTAATGATTACGAACTACTAAGTCGGGCGTTCAAATGCAGAAACCAGGAAACCGGATGAAGGCTATTGCTGCCGCGGCAGTTGTAATTGGCGGCGGCCTTATTGGAGCCGGGGAAGGAAACTATTTTTTCAAGCGCACGGCAACCGGCCGCCAGGCGATGGTCAACCAAGCCAAGCGCGAGCTTGGTTTGGCAATGCTTGCGAACCATGAATACAAAAGAGTGTTGATTAAGGCAATTGCTGAAGGGAAGAAAAACCGCGTGATAATGGAAGACAAGGGTGAATTCAAGGCAACCCCGGACTCGAAGGAAGTTCTGAACTCGCTTCCGTTTGAAAAAAAGCAACGGCTGTCCGAACTCAGGGAAAAGCTAGTGAGAATTGGGCGGGAAGACAAGATCATTGCCGAGGCACAGGGAAAATACGACAAGGCATCAAGCGAATACTCCCGCTTCAGGAAGGCAGGGCCGGGACGGTTCCAGGCTGTAGGAAGCCTGTTGGGTCCGATTGAACTCCTTGCTGACCTAGGAGTCGTGGCGTTGCTGGCAAGGAAACTTTCAGAACGCAGGCGGCAAAAAGGCTAGCCCTTCCACTTTATCGAACAGCCAATTGAGGCGATGAATTCGCGCGGCGGTCTTTTGCCCGCGAGCAAAGCGTCAATCGCGTCCGCCATGTCGTTGCTGGTGGCGGTCTGGCCGGGTTCCATCGCGTCGTTCAGCCGGCCATGGTAGGCTAGCTTGAGGGAGTGGTCGAAGAGGAAGGGGTCGGGCGTGCAAGCCGCGCCGTAAGCGCGCGCAACTTCTTGGCTTTCGTCAAGCAAGTAGTGGAAAACGACCTTGCCGTCGGCAACCGCCTTTTTCATGCCGTCGAAATTGTCTTCGGGATAGTTGACGGGGTCGTTTGAGCTTATGCCGATGAACGAAACGCCTTTTCCCGAATACTGCGAGTGAAGCTGTTTCATTGCTTCAAGCTTGGCCTTGACGTAGGGACAGTGGTTGC
>CAZPDD010000134.1:0-2473 GCA_964585235.1 Microcaldota archaeon
ACCACCCTCAAGAAAGTCTGTAAAAATAACTGGATTGTCTAAGGAATAAATGGCTTAAAACGCTTATAAACCGTTCCGGGCGCAAGTGGTCAGCGAAGGGAATTTAAAGGAGTTCAGGAGCTATTTTGCCTCTGGAATGCGAGTTTGTTTAACCCCCGGATTCATTCGATAACGAAGGTGTCCTCGAAACGGACGCCGAACTTTCCCGGCACGTAAATTCCGGGCTCTATCGTGAAAGCCATTCCGCGGGCAAGGCGCGTTTTCTCAAGCGGCTCTGCCGTGTCGTGCACGTCAAGGCCCACGAAATGGCCGAGCGAAAGCCCGGCTTTGCGGAAGGAAAACGGCGCGAAGCCGTATTCCCTGATGACACCCAAAGCTGCGCGCGAGGATGCGGCGCCCGTAGTGCCTAACTTGACTTTCTTCACCGCCGCCTTCTTCGCCTCCTTGACCGCCTCGACCGCGTCCTGCACTTGCTTGTCGCGGCCGGAGTAAAAAGTGTGCGTGTGGTCGCTGCAGTAGTGGGAAAAACGCGCCCCCCAGTCAATGAGGACCAGCTCGCCGCGGGCGATGCGCTTTGCGGAAGTCGTGTTGTGGAAGAATGCGCTGCGGTCGCCTGAAAGTACCATTGTCGGAAACGCGTCAAGGGATGCGCCGAGCCTGCGGGCGCGCAATTCCATTTCACCGGCAACTGCGTGCTCGGTCTTGCCGGCAATTCTTTTTTCGCTGACGCCTTCAAGAGCCTTGAGGGAAATTCTCCTAGCTTCCTTAATGCACCTTAGTTCCTCGTTGTCCTTGACTAGGCGGAGTTTTGCCAATTCCCTGCCGCAGGGCTTGAGGTTAAGCTTGAGCTTCTTTTGCAGGCGCAGGAAGGCGCCGGCGGAGGCGGAAAAATCGTCCACGCCAAGCGACTTTATGCGCAGCTGCCTGAGCTTCTTGCGAAGGCCCTTGCGCAGGCCTGCAAGCGGCAGGGCGTCGTTGAACAAGCCGGAGAAGTCGGACGGGTGCAGCGAGTAAATCGCCGAGTAGTCGGGCGTGAGCAGCAATGTGGTGGGGAAAGTCTCGTCGCCGCTGTGGTAATAGACGTTGGCGTCAAAGCCCTCGCCTGCGGTGAGGACAAGCGCATCCGCACGAAGGCTGGGCAAAAGCGCCTGAAGTTTCGCCAACCTGCCTGCAAAATCAAAAGGGGGCTGCACGCAAACAATTATTATGCCGGCGAATAAAATTGTTGGGGTGTGGCGAAGTGCTTTCTAAAAAACAACTAAAATGGCTGGGCGAGAAGACCGCATCGGCAATGGAACTCGGAAGGAAACGAAATTCAGCCGGAATCGGGAAAGCGCGCAACTTTTTTCCCAGGGCGGATTCTTTTTTCAAGAAATTCGACGGGAGCAAGCTGACGGAAAAACAGCTTGCGGCCAACGGCGTAAGCAAGAAAATCCTTGGCCAACTTTCTAACCCGGACTTGGGGCCGCTTTTGGCCAAGGAAGGCGGGAAATATGCAATTAGGGGGACGATTGGCGAGTCCGTGAGGCTGCGGTACCACCCCGACAATTGGCCGCTTGCCAAGGAAATCGTGCTGGCGGCTGCACGCCGGGGCTCCCACGTGAGCTACACGCACGACGACTCGGAGTTTGACCGCGAGTTGTTGAAGGCAAGCAGCATACAAACGCTTGAGGACTTCACCCCCCTCGGCCTTGCGACGATGAGGAACATCGACGCGACTATCTATTTGGAGAATGAGGATGACCCGGAGTGGAAAAAAGGCCTGCCGCCCGCCAAGCTCATGGCAGGGCAGGCAAACACCCAGCGCGCGCACGAAGTGCTTGACGACCGGAAAGTCAAGTGGCTTTACTTGGGGTGGCCTTTTCCAAAGACGGCGAGGCGCTTCGGCGTTGGCGCGAAGTGGTTTGAGAAAATGCTTTTCGACTCGCTGATGGAAAGCTTCACTGCAAGGACGAAAAAGCTCGTCGACTATTACGACAACGCGCTTGACGGGGCGGACAAAATCCGCATCACGCACGCGGACGGCAGCAACTTGTCCTTCAGCGTCAAAGGCAGGCCGCCGCTCAAGGACGCGGGCACGATGTCCCCCGAGGAAGGGGACTTCGGCCTCAACCTGCCAAGTGGGGAGACGTTCATCTCGCCGCTTGAGACAAGCGCGGAAGGCACGATCAAGTTCGACAAGATCCTGGCAATCGGCCACGGGTTCGTGACGGGCCTGGAACTCAAGTTCGAGAAGGGGATGGTTGTTGCCTACCGGGCGAGGAAGAATGAAAAGTATTTCGCCAACTACCTGAAGGAAAACACGGATTCGACGCGCGTGCTTGCCGAGCTTGGCATCGGCTGCAATATGGCGGCAAAGTACAGCGGCTACATCCTGACGGACGAGAAGATTGCCGGAACAATCCATTTGGCAATTGGCAACAACACTGGCAGCTACCACGGCAAGAACAAGGCCTCCGGCCATTTGGACATG
>CAZPDD010000135.1:0-2473 GCA_964585235.1 Microcaldota archaeon
TTACTTCACTTACCGGCGTCGGCCGCAAGACAGCCGGGTGCGTCATTGTGTACGCGCACAAGCTTCCTCACGCGATTCCGGTTGACAGCCACGTGCACCAAGTGTCAAACCGCTTGGGCCTCGTTAAGACGAAAACTCCTGAGCAGACGGAGCAGGCGCTGATGAAAGTAGTACCGGAAAAGCACTGGCTGCAGGTGAACGAACTGTTCGTGCTGCACGGGCAGAAGACGTGCGTGCCCGTCTCGCCTTTTTGCAGCCGCTGCCCCGTGAGGGGCTTGTGCCCGCGGGTGGGCGTCACGCGGTCGCGCTAGCAATAAAAATTGGAAGGTGAAAATTAAGACATGAAGCAAGTAAAACAACTTTTTTATATTCCAAGCAGAAACGCTGTGGAGCTAATACAAAAAGCTTCGAATAGGACTCAATGGCTAGACCATAGTCGACTAGGGCCACAAGCCAAACACCACAGCCCGGAAGCAATAAGAGCTTTAGGAAAAATAGGCGGAAACAAAACTACCTGTTGGGGTAAAACGCATTTTCATTTAGCCCGTCTTGCTAGTAACGACCACAATTCTGTTGAAAAGGTCGGCAATTACCCCGCTGACGTAGAGCGACGATTCGCTTTCGACTTCATCAACCACGCGAGAAAAAAACCCAATACCGAAGAAGAGCGGCTCCTTTACCTTGCAGTCGGAGGGGAAGGCCTAGGGGTATCGCGCTTTTGGACATTTGCACCTTATCTCAGTCACGAAATAAAAAGGCTGGGATACGGTGCAAAGGATTCAATCAGAATTATACTCGAATGGGCTCGCGATTCCCTCGACAAGAACACGTTTGAGACTGTGGCCCTAGCTGGCGAACTCAAAGGCCTCCAAGAGCTGCGCAATCAACATTTTTACCTAGAGCGCGAAGCAGATGGGCAGGAATATTCAGTACATACGGCTGTTGCTGCAATTGCAAGCGAATTTGCCCCAACGTTAGCCGATTACTATGCTCCAAGGCTAGGAATTAAGCCTAAAAAGTAGAAAACGCGACTAGCTTTTCTCCAACTCCTGCAGCACTTGGAATTCCTCCATCGAGAGCTTCTTGCCGGCTGCCATTTTCTCGCGGATTGAAGCGGCTTGGGTGCGGAGCTTTTCAAGCGCATTTGCCTTTTCGGCAGTTGCCTTTTCCTGCGCCGCCTTGCGCACGCTCGCTTCCTCGCGCTTCATTTCATCAAGAGTGTTGAAGAACTGCCTATCGGCCTCGCCAAGGCCTTCGCGTTTCTCGCCCAAGAGGGCGTTGTTTTCCGAGATTTTCTTGCGCAGAGCATCCGCCTTCTCGTAGAGGGCTCTTAACTGGGAGTGCCTGCCGTCGGCTTCGGCAATGACTTGCGAAAGCTCGGGCTTGAGGCCCTCAAGCTCGGCGCGCAGCTTGCCAATCTGCACGCGCACGTCCCGCGCATCTTCCGAAACGTCCTGCACCTTGCGAGCGGCAGGAAGTTGGCCGCGCAGTTCCCTTATTCGCTTGCTCAGGGCCTTTTCATCCCGGGGTGAAAGCGCCTCGGTCTGCAGAGTCCACTCAAGCCGCTCTATCATAACATGAAGCCGGCCGGAAGGCATCGGAAGCTCGGCGCGCAGGCCGACTGTTTTCTCGTAGTCCTCGCCCAGCCGCAAGTGGAGTTCCTTGAGTTTTTCGTACACCTCGGTCTTGCGCCTGCGCAGGGCATTGGCCTTTGAGTTCAGGCTATCGCGCTCTGAGCGCAAAAGCAGCGCCTTAGGGCCAAGGCTGCGGAATTCGGAGACAAGGAGGGAGTTTTGCCGCGCGAGGCCGGAGAGTTCGCTGCGGGCTTCAAGACGGGATTGGTTGAGGAGTGCTAGCTTCGGGTCGTCGTGTTCTTCGGGCGTTGCAGGCTGGGAAAAAGCCCTTCGTCCTTGCCGGCCCTTGTACACTTTAGAAACACGTCCCCCCTAGAAGCCTTGCGCGACCTGACCGCCTTCGGGCCTGCCGGCCATCTGGCCGGGAGTTAGGGAAGAGCCGGGAGTTGCCTCAAGCTCTATTTCAGTCACGATTTCGTCAAGCTCCGCCCGCTGCTTTTCTAACACCTTCTGGATGCGGCGGATGCGCTTTTGGTTCAGCGCAATTTCGCGGTACTTGCGCGCCGCCTTGTTGAAGTGCTCTATGCTCAAGGTAAAGTACTCTTCCGCATCCATGCTGGTGGCAATGTCGGAGAGGATTTCGCCAAGCAGGATGTTCGCGGCGACCTTCACGTCGCGCTTGAGCTGGTGGTCTTTCTTAAGCCCCTGCTTGATGATGCGCACAACGCGGGCGTTGGGGAAAGGAAGGTATTCGCTTTCCTCGTCCTCTTCCGCCTCGGCTCCTTCGACGCCTTCAGGGACTTCGGCGGTCTCAAGGGTCTCGACTGCCGCGAGGACTTTCGCCTCTTCAGGTTGAATGTTTTGAGCCACTTCCATGCAAACCACCCTCAAGAAAGTCT
>CAZPDD010000136.1:0-2471 GCA_964585235.1 Microcaldota archaeon
ACAACTCGAGGACTTACGTCGAGACGCACAAGCAGGCGATGCGCTTTCTCAAGGAGAAAGCGGACGGCAGGACCGAGGCGCAGGTGACGAACCCTGCAAGCGCGCAAATAGGCGATGCGCGCATTTCCCGCGACGCGGTCATCAAGGGGCCGGTAATTATCGAAGAGGATTGCGAAATTGCGGAAGGCGCGGTCGTAGGTGGCGGGACGCACTTGATGAAGGGAGTGAAAGTAGGCAAGGGCGCTGTAGTGATGGGAAGCATTATTTTCAGGGACTGCGAAATCGGCGGAGGGGCGCGGGTGGCGGACAGCGTCCTTGATATTGGAGCGAAAATTGGCGAGGAGGCAGTTGTCGAATCGTATTCAATCGTAGGATACAAGGCATTGGCAGGCAAGGGGGCGCGCGTGATTAACGAATCGCGCTTGTGGCCGTTCTGCGAAATCGGGGCAAAGGCGATAGTCGCAGGCGAACTGGCGTTCCCCGAAGAGCTTTTCAGGCGCAGGATTACGGACGGGCTTTACTGAAAACTTTTGCGACGGCGCCGAAAACTGTCGAAGGCACTTTCTTTGCAAAAACGGCGTAAGCGCGGCCGTACCGGCGGCGCAGGAGCCTTTCCTCAACCCGGATGCGGTACGATAAGTAAGCGAAGACTAGCGCGAGCGAGGCGAGGGAAGCGGCGCTGAAAAGCATGAGCGAGAGGCCGGTGAAGAAAAGCCCCGCCGCAGAGTAGATGGGATGGCGGCAGAAGCCGTAGACCCCGCGGGTGACGAGGCCGCCTCCGGGCTTGAATTCCGTTCCCGCGCTGTAGGAGGGTCCGAGCGAGCGCAGTGCGAAGAAATGCAGGGCAATCCCTGCGAGGGCGAAGGGGATGCCGAGGAAGTTCAAAAGCGACGGGGCGGGAGAGGAAATGAAGACTGCGAATGAAACGATAAAAAAAATGGAGTAGGCGGAGTACATCGCGGCCTTTGAAGCAAAGTGCTCTTCGGCGCCGCGTTTTAAAGAAAAGCGCGCGGCAAGGGAAGGCAGGTAGTAGGCTGCTGATGAGAGTGCTGCGATAAACAGGCAGGATAAGGCAAGTAAATCCATTTTCTTCACGGGGCTTTTTGGCGCCGGATACGCTTTACTCGCGAAGGGCTTCCCAGCTCATTTGCTGGCCGGCGTTCACGCTCAGGCCGGAATCGTCGATGTTGACCGGGTGGACGCCCTTGCTGTGGCTTGTTCCGCGCATTTTGCGCACGAACATCAGGCGGTTTGGAGCGAAGAAGTAAAGCATGACCAGGCCGTCGGCAAGGAATTCCTCGACCCCGTATTGCGAAAAGTCGTTCTTGCCGCCCTTGACTTCGCAAGTGAGGATGGTGGTGCAGTTGAGCTTGCGCAGCTCCTCGGAGAGCTCGTAAAGCACGTAGCGGATTTTGGTGGGGTCGGAAAACCAGTAGGAAAACGCGCTTATGCTGTCGATGACCATGCGCTTGGCGCCTATTTCCCGCGCCTTTTCGACAATGCGCTTAATCTGGTCCTGGGCGTTTGTCTGCATGTCCTCGCCGGGCTCGAACTTGTAGATTTTCAGCAGGTTGTCGCGCTCGAGGGGGAGCAAATCCCACTTGAAGCGCTGCATGTTCCACCACAGGTTGTGCGGCCCTTCCTCAAGCGTAATGTAGACGCCGGGCTCGCGAAGCTCTTTTGCGCCGTAATAAAGGTATTGCAGGCAGAAGATGCTCTTGCCCGTTCCCGCCGCGCCGGAGAGAAGGATGCTCGAGCCCTCGGGGAATCCCCCCTCAAGCAGGTCGTCAAGCCCCGGAACGCCGGTTCGCAAGCGGTTCATAACAGCAAGTATTTCAGAACGCAAGTTTTTAAACACGGGCATGGTAAACTTATCAACCCACATTTCGAAGTGAAGGCCGCATGGACCTGCTAAGCGTAGTCATCAAGCCCACGTGGAAGGAATTCCTCCTAGACCTAGTCCAGTCAAAGCAGATGGATCCCTGGGACATCGACTTGATTGCAGTTTCCGAAGCTTATCTCGAGCGCGTGCGCGCGCTGCAGGCAATGGACTTGCGCGTTCCAGCAAACGTCATCCTCGCCTGCGCGCTTCTTTTGCGCATGAAAGCCGAGACAATAACGTTTGAGACTGAAGAGCCGGAAGAGTACTACGAAGCGCCGCCACTCATCCAGGAGGATTTGCCGCCCCTTGTCTACCGCGCCAACCGTCCTCGCCAAAGGCGCGTTACCTTGCACGAGCTCATAAAAGCAGTTGAGCAGGTGATGAAAAACGGCGAGCGGCCGATAGTTAAGTTCGCCGTGCCCCGCGAGCTAAACATAGACCTGCCGAAAGCCGACATGGACGAGCTGATGGTGGTTGTTTATGAGAAAGCGCATGCCCTAAAGGACGCGGAGGGAGTTGTCCTGTTCTCGCAGCTAATCCAGAAAATCGACGCCACGGCCCCAATATTGGCGTCCGGCGCGGCAAACGT
>CAZPDD010000137.1:0-2451 GCA_964585235.1 Microcaldota archaeon
AAGCAGCTTGCGGTCCTCGGCCAGCTTAAGCGGCCGGAGCTTGTATTCATGGACACAATAGAGCACTACATTGAAAACGACTTGCAGGAATTGAAAAAAACAATTGCCGCGGTTGACGGAATCGTAGTCAACGACGCCGAGGCGCGGATGCTTACAAAGGAAAGCAGCCTGCTCAAGGCGGGCAGGAAGCTGGCGGAAATGGGCCCGAAAGTCGTCGTGGTGAAAAAAGGCGAGAACGGCGGCCTGCTTTTCTTCGCCGGCGCGGCTTATCCAATGCCCGCCTTTCCGCTTGAGGAAATTGCCGACCCCACCGGGGCGGGTGACGCGTTCGCAGGCGGGCTCGTCGGCCACTTGGCGTCGGTCGGTGCCGGAAGGAAGGAACTTTCACACGCTGTCCTTCGAAAAGCGATTGCGTACGGCACCGTGATGGGAAGCTTCGCAGTCGAGGGCTTTTCGCTTGACGGGCTTTCACGCGTGACGCGCGGTGACATCGAAGCGCGTTTTGGGCATTATAAGGCGCTACTGAACTTTTAATTGGTTTTAATTAATTGCCTCCCACCAAATTAATTTCGCTGCCGGGGTGGCAGAGTGGTTAATGCGCTGGTCTCGAAATAGCCTTATCGCGCAGGCGCGAGTCGGGCTTTCAAACGCGCGAAAACCAGTTCCCTCACGGGTTCAGGAGTTCGAATCTCCTCCCCGGCGCTTTTTGTTTTTTAAAGGGAGCCTATGGCTTCCAACAGTTTCCGGTGCCCCTTAATGAGGCGTTCGAACTCGGCTATTTCCTCGGAAACGATTTTCAGCCGCTGCCTAGCGTCCAGTTTGATTGATTCTGCCATTCTTTATCCACTCCGCTATTTCAATGATTGAATACCTCCCTTCACGAATGCCTCGCATCACTTTTGAGTACAACGGGTCATCGGGAATTGCGCATCGCCCGCCGTTTTGACCCAAGAAATATTTTACGGTTATGAAGGCAGTCCTCCGGTTGCCGCTTGCAAATGCGTGCGCCTGGCACAGCGCTTTCATCAGCACGGCAGCCTTCGAGTATAAGTCTCCCGGCGCAATACGGCATTCTTCAATCGCGGCCTCCAGCTTGTGGTGGGACAACACTTCATGCTTGTCGCCTTTTGTCGCCCTGACCAGCCCCAAAGCCAGCAGATTGAACTCTACCACCTTGTCAGCCTCCGGGTAGGCAAACTCTTCTTCCATACCAGTAATTAAGTCGAGGCCGGTTTAAAGTGCTTTTCCTCTTCAATCCAATTCCGAAAAGAATTCGTAAAAACCAAATCTCGTCTCACGGCGCCTTTTGTCCCAAGGGGCTAGACCGCACTTGGTTCGCTAATTTTGAACTTCCTCCATTCGGGATGGATTGTGCGCATGCTCGTGTCCATCGTCAGGGGCGGGCCGGAATAATCCTTGCTTGACATTGGCTTGACATCTGGCGTCGTCATTCTTGCAAGCTCGAACATACTCATTTTCCTTTCGCCAACGACGTGCAGCAAGCCCGTCGCGCCCCTTGAGGTGACTTCCTTAATCGCGTATGCCACGTCGTCGGCGAACAAGTACGTGCCGAAGCGGTCGGTGAATGCGCCGGGGTAGGGCCACTTTTCCTTCGTCACGAAATTAGTGCGAAGCACCAGCTTTTGCGCAAGTCGCGAGCGCGAGACGATTGTTTCCGCAACGACTTTCGTCAGGCCGTAGAAGTTCTTCGGGTGCGGGATGGACTCTTCAGTGTAATCGCCTTCGAAGCCGGAAAAGACGCACGGGCTTGAGATGTAGATGAAGTAGGCGCCTGGGGCGTGGGCCTCGCACGCGTCAATTAGGCTGGCCGTGCCGTTGACGTTTGTCTCCCACGCAAGGGGCTTGTTCTGTTCGCACTCGCGGATTGGGACAAGCGCGGCGAGGTGGATGACGATGTCGGGCTTGGTGGACTTGATGTAGTCGAAAACCTGAGGCCTGTTGGTCAAGTCGAGCTCTTTTCTCGCAGGATAAAGCGCGTCGGGAAAGGCAAGGGGCATGTAGCGGCCGAGCCTGCCGGTGCCGCCGGTTATTAGGATTTTTTTCATTTCATTCAGCGGCGCTTGCGTTGAAAATGGGTCCGGCGGTGAAGAGCTTGCGCCGCGTCTCTTCCGACTCGAAAAGCGACTTGAAGTTGCTGTAGCGCGGTTCGCGGTAAGAGCCGATGCCGCCTGCCTTGAAGGCGGCCGTAATCTCGGCGATGGCGGTGCCGACGTCGCGCGAGGGCGAAAAGCCCGTTGCCAAAATCCTCGAAGTGTCAACGCGGTAGCTGCGCCGGTCGACTATTTTCTTGACAGTACGGGTGGGCGCCGACATTTGCGCGCCTATCAAGTCCGCGACTTCCTGCATCCGGAAGTTTTTCCAGCTGACGTTGAAAGTGCCGGCGAGGTTGTTTTCAAGGCCGTGAACGAAAGCCTCGGCCGCATCGCGCAC
>CAZPDD010000138.1:0-2324 GCA_964585235.1 Microcaldota archaeon
CCGACCCCTCGGCCATCAAGGACTCGGGTTTCGTCAAGCTCTCGCTCAGCGCAGCCGGCGGGCCCTCGCTTGAGTTCAACGTGCCGATCAAGGTGACTGGCGACGACTTTTCGCCAAGCCAAGTTGTGATGCTTGTCAACTCGAAGGGCGACGAAGTGCGCTTAAGCGGCTACGACGCGTCAGTGCCGTTAAGCTCGACGCAGTTGGCCTTGGTAAAAACTTCCGATGCCATAACTACTTCCGCCGACGCGACGACAGGCGTCATCAAGAATGCCGTTTACGCCGCTGGCAAGCGAATCACTTTCGGCGCGGTCAAAGTTGATGTAGGCAAGCTTACAAGCGGGCAAGTGGGCACGCTTCGCATTTCCACCCAGCCGGTGCGCAAGCTCCCCGTCTACGCTGCGCAAGTGCCGGATGCTATTACTATTACATTGGGTAATGACGGAACTGGAATTGGCTCTTGCGGAACTGATTCGACAGGCAAGGCAATACCTGCGCAAAACGGAGCCTGCTCGTACAATTTCTACACTGGCAGCGACTCACTTCCCGTTGCCTGCAATTGGGTTACCCGTGCGCCGGCTACAAAGCTTTCTGACGGAAGCGCAGGCAGCGCCATCATCCAGCAGGTTGGCACCGCGTGCAATGGCGGAAAGGGCATCTCAATCACAGTCAATGGCGAGGCGCTTGCACAGTTTGTCTCGCAGAACAAGGACAGCTGGCAGTTCCTCAACGACAAGGAACAGCTTGACTTGACCGTCGGCGACGCAACCGGCAGCCGCACGCACTCCATCCCGCTTTACATTTACGGGCCTAATGGCGCGAACGCCAATGCCAAGAGTATTTCCGACGCGAACACGCTGGTGCTGAAGGCGCCCTTGAGGACTTCGGAAGACTTCAGCGACCCCGACGTGCAGGCGGCAACCGCCACTTCCCAAAAGCCGGGTGCAACCGGAGGGACTTTCACCGCGCGGGTGGTCGAGCAATTCAAGGTAGGCGTTCAGTTCCCGGCTTCCTCAACGGCCAAAAAGGTTACGCTCACTTACTACTCAAGCCCGACTGACCTGGGCAAAGAATACTTATGCGGCACTGACAACAGTGTATGCAAACTTGATTCAGATTCAGCCAATGGCCAGCCGGCGATTTATTCCATCACGCTTCCAAGCGCAGGCGCCTACAGGATTAATGCTCGCGCAACAACCGTAGGCGCCACAAGGCTTAGCGCAACTCTCACCGCCAATGCTTACGTCGGCAACACTGGAATCGACCGGCCGGGCGTCAGGGTGATGACGGACAGCAGCGCTGCGATGACGCTCGAGTGGGGCGGCGTTCGCCAGTCAATCACCGCAAACCCGGGCGACACTGTCACGATTTACGCGCATTACGGCAGCGGCACTCAGGCAAAGATAAATATTGATGGTTTGCAAACACCTGTTTGCGGGGATAAGTTGCCTAAAACCTGCCTTTACTCCTTCACAATTCCTGCACTTACAGCAACCAGCAAGCCGGCCAACCAGTACACCATTACAATCACGTCCACTATCACGGACGGCGTTGCGCAGAAAGTAACAATCGTGATAACCGTCCCCGGCGGTGTTGCGCCTGCGGCAGGTGGACAGGGAAGCGGCGCAGCAAGTGGCGGCACTGCAGGACAACCCGGCGGACCAGGTACACCTCCAACCACCCCGCCGCCTGGCCAGCCTCCCAAATTACCTGTTGGCACGCCTTCAACTTTGTCAACTTGGGAAACCGTCGAAGACAATGCAAAGGACGGTGGAAAGAGTGCCGGCACGCTGGCTGCGTGGATAGCCGCGCTTCCCAAGCTCTATGGAAAAGAAAAGCTTTCGGCGGCGACCGAAGGCTCGGCTCAAACTTCGTACTTGATTACGGAGATAATGCCCCCCGCGTTAGACGACCAGCTGCAGACGCAACAAGGTGCAGGATGGGTTACTCCTGAAGGAAAATGGTTTGTTTACGGAATACGGATTCCTCCAACTGCGACCAAGGTCGTTATCCTCCAGCTTGACAAGGATAAGAAAACGCTTTCACAGACTGATGCCATAAGCATGGCAGCCAGCAGGAACAAGGTGTTGGTGATAATCCTGCGGCACGACACCCGGTTGATCAAAATAAGCGACACCAATGCGGCAGCGAAAAGCGCGCTTAGGGAAACTCCGCAAAAAAGCAGCTTGGCAAGCTCAGCGGCAGTTTCAGGCGGCGAGAGTGGCGCAACCATTCTGCAAAGTTATTACCAATACCCCGACGCAAAAGACAAAGGTGCTCTAATAACGCCTTATGTGCGAGAAGGAATCAAATACTTCAAAGTT
>CAZPDD010000139.1:0-2296 GCA_964585235.1 Microcaldota archaeon
GATGCGGTAGTCGCCCACTTGCAATACCGTTGCGCCTTCCTTATCAATCTCGATAAAGCTGTTTGGCGCGCGCTTGGTGTACTCAACTGCCTCGCTGACTATTTCGTGCAATTCCTTTCGCGTGAGTTCCTTGTCGCCTATTTCCTTGAGCTCGAACTCGCCGGGAAGGCCGATTTTTGCCTTGGGCTTTACTCCCTCCTTCAAGTGCACGCTCATTGTGTTTGCGTGCTTGAAGAACTGGTCGAGCGACAGCTTTGGCGCGGTGATGACCGGCTCGAGGTAGACTACTTCAATGCCTTCGGCGCCGGCGACTTCGCGCTGGACCTTGTCGGTTGTCAAGAGCGTGCCACCAGTGCTTTTGGCGAGGCCGCGGATTTGCGCGTCTATCTCGCCGAAGCGCGCGCGCTCTATCTGGAAGGCGTTTGGCCTCTCGCCCTCGAAAACAAGCTCTATCTTGCCGGCCTTGGCAAGGGCCGAGAGTTTTTTCAATTCCTTGAGGCCCGCAAAACCCGTTTCCCTGCCAGAATTGGCCTGGAACTCGAGTTCTGCGACAACTGCGTTTGACACCTCGACTTTGACGCCTTTTCCGTGGTTCTCCTGTTCGATGAGCTCGGAAATGCGGCCGTCAATCAAGACGCCGGTGTCTGGGACTAATACTTTCATTCTTTCTTTCACCTATACTGTAGTTTAGAAGCCGTGATTTCAACTTTGCTTTCAATTACTGAAAACGAGAAGCGATAAACCGTGCTTGACATGAATATGTTAGGAAAGAAAGCTTAAATAGACGTGCATTGGGGGTCGATTGCGGTGCTGGTGACCGAAGGGTATCAACCGACTTGCACGGTGCCGCTTGCAGACGGGTTGAAGTTGTCATAATAGGCGTATGAACCGCCTTCAACTAACTCGACTTCGTAAGAGCCATCGGGGGGAGGACTTCCGACTCGCGGTCAAGGCCCTTCGAAGCGATGAACTTCGCTTTTCAGGAGCAGGCGAACAAGTCGCCTTTTACTTTAGAACGGATGGAACGCCATTCAAACACGCCGACTCCGCCGAGGTGCTCGCGGCTGTTCGATATGCTTGCGAAAGCAGTGCACAAAGCGGAAAGCGACTGGAAGCCAGCCGTCCTTTCGGAACCGTCCTTGTTTTTCAGCGAGTAGCTTGGCAGCATGGCGTGGTACTCAATCCCCTTGGACTCGAAGCACGATTGCGACTCTGACTTAAAAGTACGAAAATCGTTTGCCAAAAGCGCGTCGGGATACGGAATTATCCCCTCGCGGGCGAGCTTCTGGTAGTCAATGCCCTGCATGACGCTTTTACAGCCGGCGCCCATGCTCCGTGCGCTTATGAAAACCTTTACATCCTCTTCAGGAAAACTCCGCGCAACTACGCCGGCCAAATCCTTGATGAAGCTTTCACTCGCATCTGCAAGTTCCTTCCTGTCTGTGAAGCAGGCGGGATTAAGCTGCATTTCGTAGTCAAGAAAAACCCCTGAAATGGACTTCAATGCGGCCTTGCCTGACTCGCTCTTGGAGAGTTCGTCCTTCAGGCCGGCAAGCTTGTTGCTGTAGAAATCAAGCACCGCCTGGCGTTCGGCAGGGTATTTGATGCATGCCTTGAGCCTGTAGTCCGACGAAGGCCGCGAAGGGGGGAACAGTTTTAGTTTTTGCCGCGTGCTGTGCTCGTTGAAATAATTCGTGAGCTCATAGTTCGACTCGACGAGGTTTATCCAGAGAATGGAGTTCAAGCCGGCGGAACTAATCCTCGAGATGCCTGTTGCAAGAGTTGGTAAATCCGTGTGCTTCCTGCCGCCTGCGTTGTCGGTGTAGGCGGGGTCCGCCTGCAGCACTATCGGGTAGATAACTGCGTTGAAACCCGCGTTTTTCATCCCCTCCAAGTCGGATTGCTCCACGTTAGTCTGCTGGTAGAAAGCCGCCTTGACGAGAGAGCTTGAAGCGGGCGCGCTTGAGGCTGCCTTGGGGCCGCAGCTGCTTGCGGGCTCGAACTTTATGAAAATACGCTCCTTATCCTGGTTTGTATTGAGGAGCGTCACGCAATCGTCCCCCAGCTTAATGCGCACGTACTTTGAAAGCTGGTATTTATTTAGAGAGTGCAGCACCCGGATTTTCTCGGCAATTTCCGTGAGTAAAAAATCAGCTCCGGACGGAGTTGTGTAGGGTTTGAGGAAATACAAAACCGAATTCCCCACCTTGAGCCGCTCGGCCTTGCCATGCAATTTCGTGGGGTGCGCGGGGGTGACTGAAGTAGTTCTGGAAGGGGAGGGGGTAGTGGCAGGCGG
>CAZPDD010000140.1:0-2156 GCA_964585235.1 Microcaldota archaeon
GACAGGCGCACGAACACGCTTGTCTTCTCAACAGCCTTTGACAGCGCCTCTTCGCCCATTGCCTCGACATCGTGTCCCGAAATCATGTTGCTCGCGTCAATCCCGACATCGCCGCAGATCTTCCTGCTCACAAGCGCGTTGTCCCCCGTCAAGACCTTGACTGAAATGCCGAGCTTGCCGAGTGACTCGATTGTCTTTTTCGAAGTTGGCTTTGCGGGGTCGTAAAAGCCCACGTAGCCCGCAAGCACCAGGCCCGCCTCGTCCGCCTTTGAATAAGTATTCTTCACTTTCCGGATTTTCTTGTAGGCAACCGCCAGCACACGGAATCCCTGCGCACTCATGTCGTCGTATGCCTTGCGCAGGCGAGGCAAGTCCTGCGCGCGAATCTGGACTGTGCGGCTTCCCGACTCGTACGCCACGCACTTTGAAAGCACTTCCTCCGAAGCGCCTTTCGTGATGAGCAGGTGGCTCTTTCCCTTCCTGACGATGACTGACATCATCTTGCGGGAAAAGTCAAAGGGGATTTCGTCGACTTTTCCGAATTCGCTGACGTCGAGCTTTTCGCGGTCTAAAATTGCCTTGTCAATCTGGTTTTTCAACCCCGTCTGATGGAAGCTGTTGACGTAGGCAAGCTTGAGCACCCCCTCGTCCTGCCTGCCGAATACGTCCGTGTGCTTTTCAAGCACTATCTTGTCGAGAGTGAGGGTACCCGTCTTGTCGGTGCACAATACGTCCATCGCGCCGAAGTTCTGGATGGAATTAAGCCGCTTGACGATTACCTTCTTGCGCGACATTGCGATTGCGCCATTTGCGAGGTTGGCCGTCACGATGACGGGCAGCATCTCGGGCGTAAGCCCGACTGCGACTGCAAGCGAGAAGAGGAACGCCTCGAGCAGGTCTTTCTTGAAAAACGCGTTGATCAAGAAAATTGCCACTACCAATACGAGCATGAAGCGAATCATGAGCCACGTGAAGTTGTTGATGCCTTTTTCAAAGCTCGTCTGCGCCTTCGTGTCGGAAAGTTTTTTCGACAATTCGCCGAATTGCGTCGAAGTTCCCGTCTTCACGACGACCGCCAGGCCGGTTCCGCTCACCACGCTTGTTCCCATGAACGCGAGGTTCGGCATTTCAGTGACGCTTTTGCCCCTGACGTCAACAGCCGCGGACTGCTTCTCCGCGGGGAACGATTCTCCCGTGAGCGTCGACTGGTTGATGAACAAGTCCTTGCAATAGAATATCCGGAGGTCTGCCGGAATCAAGTCGCCGGCAAACAAGTCGATGACGTCGCCGGGGACTATTTGCTTGATGTGCACCTCGCGCGGCCTGCCGCCGCGGTAGACCGTGATGGTAGTCCGCACCATTGCTTTGAGCTTCTCGGCTTCCTTTCCGGCGCGGTATTCCTGCGTGAAGGAAAGCACGACGCTTGCAACGGCCATTACCGTGACTATCGTTGCGCTCACGTACTGGCCCAAGTAGGCGGAAAAGGCGGAAACTAGGAGAAGCACGATGACAAGGGGGTTTGCGAAGTGCGAGAGGAGCTGCAGCAGGATGCCTCGGCGCTTCTTCGGGACGGGCTCGTTCAGCCCGTATTCGCGCAGCCGCTTAAGCGCCTCGGCTTCAGTCAAGCCCTTCTCGCCAGAGCGCAATTGCCTGAAAATCTCATCTGACGGCATTGCAGCGAATTGCTGGAGCTCGCCCGCCTGTTTTTCGCCGTTTGCGCTGCCTGCCGTAACAATAGGGACCAAAGCAACCCGCCAATTTATTGAATAAATTGTCTTCTTGAAAAACTTTTTTTCCCATACGTGTTTTTTTTGGACGAGTGAAGGCGTTTTACAAAATCAATGAATGTCCCAAGCTCTTGACGCCTCAGGCGCTTTTAAACCCTTTCCCGCACCGGCCCCCCAGTCTTGCGCCTATCGCACCACCTGTACCGAACAGGCCGCCTTGGCGACCACTTCTGCCGACACGCTGCCAAGCACAAGCCTTCGCAGTCGTCCGCGCAAGCCCTCGCCGTGGCTGCCGACTACGATTAGCTCCGCGCCTTGCCGGACTGCCTCGCGCATTATCTCTTCCGCCGGCTTTTTTCCCGGCCGCGTGATGAAGGTGCATTCAACCCCCGCAACGCCTGCCTTGTACGCCAGCCTCGAGTGAATCGC
>CAZPDD010000141.1:0-2141 GCA_964585235.1 Microcaldota archaeon
AGCATGCCCTCCTGGTTGTCAATGAGCTTGGCGCGCCTTTTTGATTCCATAATAACGGCCTCGACCGCGCCGGCAGTCGCAGGTGGGATGCGCTTGTCCTTTCGCACTTCCTGGGCGACGAACTGCGCAAAGCGCGCGCGGTTTTCCGGCAAGTCCGCAACTGCAGTCTCAAGCAGCACCTCGTAGCCGTTTCCCAAGACGCGCGAGCGGAGGGGCGGAAGTATGGCAGGCAGGTCGTTGATGTTGCTTGCGGCAATCAGGATGAAGTCGCAAGGGGCATTCTCCACTTTCACGCTCGCGCCTGCGCTGTGGGGGTTCCTTCCGACTATGGTGTACTTCTTTTCCTGCATGGCGGTGAGCAAAAAGCGCTGTATGTAGGCAAGCGCGCTTATCTCGTCAATGAACAAGACTCCCTCGTGCGCCTCGTGCACCGCGCCGGGCACGACCCTCAAGTACGGAGGAGTCCCTATTCCCGGGTGGCCGCCGTAAGGGTCGTGTCGCACGTCGCCAAGCAATTCCGTCTCGTTCGCGCCGGTTGCAGTCACGAACGTCCGCCTCTTCAGCGGCACTATTGTCTTTCGCGGCGTCTTTTTCTTGAGCACGTCGAGCTTTTCCAAGTAGCTTTGGTCAAGCACGCGCACGTGCTCGCCAGCGCGTTCATAAGCAATGACCTCTTCCCTCCCGCCGTCCATCTTAGTAGTGTGCACGCGGTCCTGGCGCTCGAACTCGCCGTAGCGGGGGGCAAGCAGGTCGCCGAAGGGAGAGTACGCAGATTCGCGCACGTACTTGTCCGAGCCGCAGTGAGGGCAGTATTGCGTGCGCGCAGGGCTGTAGTTGTTGCACCGCCTGCACTTGAAGCCAAGGCGCTCGGCGACGAATCCCGGCACGTCGCGGGGCGCAACTGTCCGGCCGTGCGATTGTTTGAGGACTTTCTTTTCCTTCTCGATGTCGTCGCGCGTGCGAACTTCAACAACGGGCTTTTCCGGCGACTCGGGGTTGTGCAGCACGTTAATTTCCTGCGTAGGGACGGGGAGGTGGAGCGCCATCGCCTGGGCAAGAAGAGACTTTCCAGTCCCTGGCGGGCCGACGAGCATCAGGTTTCTCCTTTGCTTGGCCGCAATCTGCGCAATGCGGACCGCCTCTCCTTGCCCGATTATCTGCTCCAGCGGGTCGCGGGGGATGGGGATTTGCAAAGTAGTCTCGAAGCTCTCGTAAGCGTGCAGCAGCTCCTGCGGGCTGACTCGCTTGCGCACCTGCCTCTCGGCCTGCGCGGTGGCGAAAACGAATTCCTCTTCCGACAGCGCTTCCATGGGAATACTAGCAAGTTGGCGCCAAAAGCTCTTAAACCCAGTCCCCCCCTCAGCGCGTGGTATTTATTCCGCCGTGCAGCAAGACTACTTGCGGTCTAAAAACTATGCGCTTGAGCTGGTCTGTCAACTGGTGGCGGTGGTCTTTCGCAGCCTTGCTGATGGCTGCCTTTTACTTAATCCTGCCCTCTTCCGACGGCCCAATGCTGCTGGCCGGCCTCGCTGCCTCTTACTTTCTTTCAGGCTTTTTGTACAAGTGGTTCAAGAAGGCTTTCTTCAAGCCCATTCTCCTCTTCGACCTGCACAACGTGCTGATTGCGGGGGACTGGGAGGTCGAGGATTTTTACGAAAAGCCCGGCACAAGGGAGCTTGTGAGGCGGCTGCGCAAGAAGTATTTCGTCGCCGCCCTGACAAACATGTCGCCCGAGCTCTGGCGCTTTGCAAACGCCAAGTTCGGCTTTTCCTCCGAGTTTGACGCGACTTACCACTCCGGCCAGTACGGC
Organism: Microcaldota archaeon; assembly: GCA_964585235.1. Taxonomy (GTDB): domain Archaea; phylum Micrarchaeota; class Micrarchaeia; order Norongarragalinales; family UBA97; genus JAGVFW01. The sequence goes on from CAZPDD010000141.1 coordinate 1,811, forward strand.
ATCCGCAAGCCCGACGCGCGCGTTTTCCAGGTTGTGCTGCGCGACTTGCGCGTGCGGCCAGCCGACGTTATTTTCCTTGACGACCGCGAGGAAAACGTCGCGGCAGCCCGCAAGCTCGGTATGAGGGGGGTTGTTTTTGAAAACGCGGCCCAGGCGGAAAAAGAGCTGAACCGGCTTGGCGTAAAGTCGAGGTGAAGGAAAATGGCGTTGTTTCCACAAAGGCACGCGATACAAACGACGCAAAGGAAAATAGCGCGCGGCGAGGAGGTATCAATAGGCCTCTTCTGCTCCGGCAACGGGGACCGCAGCCCTCTTGCCGAGGAAATCCTAA
>CAZPDD010000142.1:0-2118 GCA_964585235.1 Microcaldota archaeon
CGGGCGCTTACGAAAAACTCAAGGAACTTGATGAAACGTTCGACTTTGACGTAATCCACCTCGAAGACCGGTGGTTTCCAGACTTCAACAACGCCGGGCTGTATGCCAGGCAGGCGGGCAAGCCTTTTGTCGTCACGCTGCACAACGCGCGTCCGCTTGGAATCGCGCCGCAATACACGGTGGTCGGGGGGCTTTACGACCTTACCCTCGGCAGGCAGGTGCTTGCGATGGCAGACAAGATTGTTTCGGTTAGCAAGTGGGCAATTGGCGACATCAGCAAGTACGGCCTGGAGAAAAGCAAGTTCGTGCACATCCCGAACGGAATTGACACCCAAAGCCTAAAGCCGAATTCCGACGGCGGCTCGCAGTCTTTGCGGAGAAAGTACCGCCTTGGAGAAGCGCCCCTGGTTCTTTTCGTCGGCCGCATCATCAAGCAAAAGGGGCTTGAATACCTGCTGCAGGCCTGGAGGCAAGTGGCGCAAAAACAGCCGGCCGCAAGGCTGGTGATAATGGGGCGGGGAAATGAGCTGAACAATTTGCAGAAGCTGTCAAAAAAACTCGGCGTTGAAAAAAGCGTTGTTTTCACAGGCTATGTAAAAGAGCACGAGCTTTATGCGGCGCTTCATGCCTGCGACGTCTTCGCCCTCCCCTCGCTCTGGGAAGTCCTGCCAATTGCAATCCTTGAGGCAATGGCAGCGGGCAAGCCGGTTGTCTGCACGAACGTCGGCGGCAACTCTGAACTGGTGCAGGACGGGGTGAACGGTTTCGTCGTACCTAAAAGGAATCCCGGCGCGCTGGCGAAGGGAATTGAAAATATGCTTGCCGACGGCCAGATGAGAAGCCGCATGGGCGGCCTTGGCAGGTGGCGGGTCGAACATGAGTTCGACTGGCGCATCATCGCAAGGCAGACGCACGCATTTTACAAACAACTCCTCAAAGACCATCGCGCCCGGCAGGCGGAGAGGGAAAAGCCAGGTGTGGAAAAGCTCATCGAGTTGAGCACGGAAGTGCGCGCAAGGCTGCGCAAGAGCAGGAGAAAAGCCCGCGAAGAACTGCGGGAGTACGGACGCAAGTGGAAAAACCGCCTGAGGCAAGTGCAGGCCGCGCTGCTTGAAGTCATTTAGTGGCCACTCACTCGTACTCAATCGTGCTCGGCGGCTTTTGGCTCACGTCGTAAAGCACCCTGTTGACGCCGCGCACTTCGTTGGTTATGCGGTTGGCCACTTTCTCAAGCAGCCGCGGGGGCAGGCGCACCCAGTCGGCAGTCATCCCGTCCACGCTTTGCACCGCGCGCAATGAGACGATGTATTCGTAAGTGCGGCCGTCCCCCTTCACGCCAACCGCCTTGATTGGAAGTAGGGCGGCGAAAGCCTGCCAGCACTTTGAATACCAGCCGCTTTCCCGCAGTTCCTCGATGAAAATCGCGTCAGCCTCACGCAGGATGGCGAGGCGTTCGTCAGTCACTTCCCCAAGAATCCGTATTGCAAGGCCGGGGCCGGGGAAGGGATGGCGCCAAACCAGCTCGTGCGGCAGGCCCAAGGACTCGCCGAGCTTTCGCACCTCGTCTTTATACAAGTCGCGCAGGGGCTCGACAATCTGGAACTCGAGCTTCTCGGGGAGAGTGAGGTTGTGGTGGCTCTTGATTTTAGAGGCGTGCTTGCTCGGCTGACCGCTTTCAATGCGGTCGGGGTAGATGGTTCCCTGCGCGAGGAACTTGACGCCGGTTTCAGCCTCGAGGCGCCTGGCCTCGCGCTCGAACACGCGGATGAAAGTGTGGCCGATGATGCGGCGCTTTTCCTCAGGGTCGGAAACGCCCTTGAGCGCGGTTAAAAAGTCGCTGGCAGCGTCGACGAAAACAACGTTCTTGAAGCCCTGCTTCTCAAGCGTCAACAGCACTTGGCGCTCCTCGTCTTTTCGCAACAAGCCGTGGTCGATGAAAACTGCGTAAAGCCGCCCGCCAATTGCCGCGTTGAGGAGGGTTGCCGCAACGAGGGAATCAACCCCGCCGCTCACGCCGATGATTGCCTTCTCGCCCCCAATTGTTTTTTTCAGCTCTTCGACGTACTTGCCGCGCAAGTCCCCGAGCGTCCAAGTCTTTTCCTCCCCGCAGATGCTGAA
>CAZPDD010000143.1:0-2076 GCA_964585235.1 Microcaldota archaeon
CTTCCAGGGCCACGCGATTGCCTTCACCACGCGCGCAGAACAGGCCTTTGAGACGATTTTCCTGCACAACTTGCAGGTGCTCGTCCTCATAGTCGTGCTGTCGCTGCTTTACACCAGCGGCGCGGTGATAATCCTTTCCTGGAACGCCAGCGTCATCTCGGTCTTCCTCGGGCAATTGGCAAAGAAATTCGCTGAAAACGGAGGCGACCTTGCCTCGGGCTTGGAACTCGGGGTCCTCGGGATAATCCCCCACGGGAGCTTCGAGCTGCTTTCCTACGTTACCGCCGCGCTTGCGGGCGGAGTCCTATCAAGTGCGTTCATCCGCAAAGCGCATTTGCGGGCGGACTTCATCGTGGTTGTCTACGACGTGGCCAAGCTATTGACCGCCGCGACGCTCATGCTCGCGGTTGCCGCTGCAATAGAAAGCCAGGCATTTGCGTGAAAAAAAGTCCTGCTCAAATTGCCTGCGAACCGCCGCCTTCCTTGCCGGGCTTGCCAAGCACAGGAGGCTTTGACTCAAATCCCGCCGCCATCTTTGCGCCGAACCACTGGGCCAGTTGCGTGAATTCCATTGGGAAAAGTATTTTCGTAGCGCGGCCGTCGCCCATCCGCTGCAAGGTGTCGAGGTACAGGTAGGCAAGGGCCGTGTCGCTCACTTTGCTTGCGGCCTCGCTCACCGCAGTGATTGAAAGCTGGCGCGCCTCCGACTCTATTTTGATGCGGCGCTTGTTTTCCTCCGCGGACTGGCGCTTTGTCATCGCCTCAACCAGCTCATCGGGAAGGCGCAAGTCCTCAACTTCCACGCGCGTTGCCTCAACCCCCCACTGCTCGGTCACCTCGCGCAGCCGGCGGTGCAGAAGCACGCTAATGTCCTCCGTCTGCTCCATCGCAGCCTCCATCTCCATCTTGCTCACGATGTTGCGAAGCTCAGAATTTATCACCGCCTCGATTGCCCGTTTGTAGTCGCGCACTTCAAGCACGGCTTTTCGCGGGTCCACCACCTTGACGTACGCAACAGTATCAATTGTGATGCCCACGTTGTCGCGCGTGACTATCTTCTGTTCTGGAATATCTATTGGCTCCTCGCGTAAGTCAACGCGCTCAATACGGTCAAACGACGGGAAGATAACGAACCACCCCGGGCCGATTACGTCCTTGAACTTGCCGAAGCGGAAGCGCACCCCCCGCTCGTACTCGCGGAATTCGATGCGGCGTGGGGAAAGGTAAATCAAGGCCGCGGCGAGGAGGAAAACAGGAAGCAAGAGAAGCGGGCTTGCGCGCAGCACGACGAAGCCGAGGAAAAGAACTGCGGCAACTGATGCGACGATTGCGACAAAAAGCGCCGCGCGGCGGTTGACCCCGCCGCCCACGTGGCCGCTTGCGTTCCCGCCGTGGCCGCCGCTGCCGTGCGAATCGCCCGAACCGCCGTGGCCGTGAGGATTGCTCATAAACTACCAACCAGTAGTAATTTATTCGATGACTGGTATAAAAACGTTGTTTAATGCGTTTGCAGTTAAGAAGTGGATAAGATGCCTGAGCCGAAGCGCCTGCTGGTGCTTGCAGTTGATGTCGACGCCGACTTGCACGAGAAGGCAAAGATAAAGGGGCCGGTGGTCGGGAGGAAGGCGAATGCCGAGGCGGCGGCAAAGCTTGCCGTTGCCGACCCGGAGGAAGTCGACGCGAACACGATGTTCCAGGCAGTCAAGCTTTACGACGAATTGTCCAAAGACCACGAGGTGGAGATTGCAACCCTCACCGGCTCCCCTTCCCTCGGGTATGCGGCCAACAGCGAGATTGCAAAGCAGCTTGAGGCAGTCTTGAAGGAATTTAAGGCAGAGGCGGCCATTTTCGTGAGTGACGGGGCAAGCGACGAGCAGGTCATCCCGGTTGTGCAAAGCCGCGTGCGCATCAACAGCGTGCACACGGTATTCGTCAAGCAACAAAAAGAGCTTGAGAAGACTTACTTCGTAGTTCTCGACAAGCTCAAAGACCCGTCGATAGCGCGCATCATCTTCGGCATCCCCGGCCTTGCCCTCGTCCTTTTCTACCTGTTCGGCGTGTCGGGCCTGCGGGCAT
>CAZPDD010000144.1:0-2068 GCA_964585235.1 Microcaldota archaeon
TCGACGAGACGGATGCGTACGCGACGCTGCGCAAGCAGCAGTTGATGCTAAAGGCAATGCTGCATTTTTACGACCGTGCCAACGCCGCCCTCGCCGCCGACGTTCCTTTACAAAAAATCATCGACGCGCCGGTGCGCGCAAAGCTCGCGGCGCTCAAGCGCGTGCCTGAAAAGGACATCGAATCCAGGGCGAAGGAAGCGATGGCGGAAGTAGACAAGGAGCTGGCTAAGTGACCAACTGCATTTGCGAGGTTGATTTGCAATGAAGGAATTCCAGACCGTCAAGGAAGTTTTCGGCCCCATTGTTTTTGTCGAAGGGGTTGAGAACGCTGCCTACAACGAGCTAGTCCAAATTGTGTTTCCAGATGGCGAGAAGCGCCAGGGCCAGGTGCTTGAGACGCGCAAGGGAATGGCCGCCGTACAGGTTTTCGGTAGCACGACTGGCCTTGACACGAAGGCCACGCGCGTGCGCTTTTCCGGCGACATACTGCGCTTGGGCGTGAGCGACGAGATGCTCGGCCGCGTTTTCAACGGCGCCGGCGAGCCCATTGACAAGGGCCCGGCAGTGATTGCGGCGGAAAAGCTCGATATAAACGGAAGCGCAATCAATCCAGTTGCCCGCGGTGAGCCGCATGACTTCATCCAAACCGGCATAAGCACCATAGACTCGCTCAATACACTTGTCCGCGGCCAGAAGCTCCCAATATTTTCCGGCAACGGCCTGCCGCACAACGACCTCGCCGCCCAAATCGCGCGCCAGGCGAGCGTGCGCGGCGCGTCCCACGGCAAGGGCGGGGAAGGGAAAGAGGACTTCGTCGTAGTTTTCGCCGCAATGGGAATCACCTTCGCCGAAGCGGCTTTCTTCATGCAGGATTTCGAGAAAACCGGCGCACTTGAAAGGGCGGTGCTGTTCCTCAACCTGGCCAACGACCCCAGCATCGAACGCCTCGTCACACCGCGCCTAGCCCTCACAACCGCCGAGTACCTCGCGTTCGAGCGCGACATGCAGGTGCTCGTCATCCTAACCGACATGACTAACTACGCCGACGCGCTGCGCGAGCTTTCAGCCGCCCGCCAGGAAGTGCCCGGACGCCGCGGCTACCCCGGCTATCTATACACCGACTTGTCCACAATCTACGAGCGTGCGGGGAGAGTGCACGGCCGCAAGGGAACCGTCACGCAGCTTCCAATCCTCAGCATGCCCGACGACGACATCACCCACCCCATCCCCGACTTGACGGGCTACATCACCGAAGGGCAGATAGTCATGTCGCGGGAGCTGCACCGCAAGGGCATCTTCCCGCCCGTTGACGTGCTGCCTTCTCTCTCGCGCCTCATGAATTTGGGAATAGGCGCAGAGCGCACGCGCGAGGACCACGCGGGAGTAAGCAGCCAGCTTTACGCCTCCTATGCGGAAGGCCGCGACTTGCGTTCCCTTGTTGCAGTTGTCGGGGAAGAGGCCTTGAGCGACCGCGACAGGAAGTTCCTTTCCTTCGCCAACGCGTTTGAGGAGAGGTTCGTGCGCCAGGGAAAGTACGAAAACCGCGCCATAGAGCAGTCGCTTGACCTCGGCTGGGAACTGCTTTCAAGCATTCCCGAAGGAGAGCTCAAGCGCGTCAAGCCCGAGCACCTCGAGAAGTACGGCCGCAAGTTCCGCGGGCAGGCTGCAAAAGGCGTTGCCCACCAGCCGCACGACCAGCATGCAAAGCACGAGGAAAAACACGAGGCTAAGCACGCGGTGAAAGCTTGAATTAAGTAATGGGTTCATTTGCATGAGGGGGGTGAGAATTTGACTATGCGTGAAGAAGCAATAGTCGACAAAATAAAGTTAAACGTCGTGTCTCTAGAAAGCAAAGCTGACATGACGGCGGTTACTGACTTCATTTCAGATAGACGTCACAATAATCGTCAAAAAGTGACGTCATTTTGGGGCGACGCCATCAGCAAGCCCTCCACCGTGAAGATAGTGCGGAATGGAGTTCAAGTTGTCGGCTTAGCTTTTTTTCGAGAGAGCGGCGATACGCAACCCGCGCACGTTCTTTATCACCCCGCTTGGCCAAAGGCAATGC
>CAZPDD010000145.1:0-1973 GCA_964585235.1 Microcaldota archaeon
GACGGCAAGCTTTCCGTCAAGCCCGGTTTTGACGGCGAGTACGGCGTCTTGCAGCTGCCGGATTATTTGAAGCCCGCCGGCGGAAATAAGGCAGCAGCCAAGAAAATAGAAGGCAAGGGCCAAAAAAGCTTGTCGGAATTCCCGGGAGAATGAGTGCTAGCGGTTAGTGAAGTAGACGTAAAGCACGACGAGCTCGAGCAAGCCTGCAATGAGCAGGTCGACGTTGAGCAAGAGCATCAAAAGCAGGGCCGCAACAGTTCCGCCAAGCAGGAAAGTAAGCGGCTCCGTGCCTAGGATGAGCTTCTCGCCTGCAAAGCCGCCTCCGCCCATCGCGGGTCCGGCGGCCATTGGCGGACCGCCACCGCCTCCCCCGCCCATGCTTATTGGAGTTGCCTGCCCCGTCTGGGGGTCGACCTTAACGGCAAAGCCGCAGTTGCGGCAGTAGACTACGCTGTTCTCTGCATCAACGTCAAGCTGGGGATTGCCGCACTGCGGGCACGAAACGTCCATAGGCTTACGACCGCAAGCATTACGCTCGCGTTGTTTAAAAACCCTATTACGCGAACGACTTTTGCTAGGCCCCATTGGCCAAGAAATTTTGAGAGTCAGCCTGTTTTCTTGTATTTTTCGTAGCGCCATTCGTCAACAGCTTTTGCCAGTGCCGTTAGCCTGGCGAATTCTTTGCCCACAATCTCCATTTCTTCCGCGGAGTGGCCGGGCGGCAGGTTACTCAAATACTTCCTGTGCGCCCGTGCGTCCGTTTCAGTGAGGAAACGAATTCTTCAACAGACTTTGAGCGCCGCTCGCGCGCTTCTCTCAACACTTCGAGAAAAAGTTTGTGCTCAATCGGAAACTTTCTTTCAAGCAAGTCGGCTGCTGGGTGCGCTGCCGTTGTTTGCAGCTCCTCGGCTCCGCTTCTCTGTTGTGAAACCGTCCTTGCGATTTTTTCCGCAAGCGGCCTCAGAAAGTTCCGTATGAAGCTCACGCAGACTATCTGTTCGCCTGCGTTTAAAAAAGTTGGCAGGCGTTAGGCCACGACAAATCTTGCCGGCTCGTTGGCCTGCTCAACTTCCACGTAATCGCCTTCCGTGAGCGTGATTGTCCTTGAGAAATTGTCGGCTACGAAAAGCCCGTGGCGGCGCAGGGCGTCAATGCGCACCTTCTGCCTCAAGTTGTCGAGGAAAATTGGTGCAATGGGCCTGATGCCGTTGTTGAACGCGATGCCGAATCCCTTGCTGAAAACGTGGCGCGTGACGGCGTTGAAATACCCCGTGGCGCCGAAGGGGGTTGCGACGATGACCCCGTCGCCGATGAAAAGCGGCGCAACAACTCGCTTTCCTACAGTGACGGCGCACCTCAGCGCGTGCGTCGGCTTCTTGTTGTGCACCTGCACTTCGTTCAACGCCATGGCGCTATACGTCCTGCGCCTGCCGCCCGCCGTGTAGTGCGCGGTTGCAAGAAGCTTTTGTTCCTCCCGCAGCCTTGCCTTCCCTGCCAGCACTTTGTCAAGCGCACCTTTCACGCAGTTCATGCAGTAAAAGCTGTTTTCCTCATGCGCCCTCGGCCGGTATTTATCAAGCTTGCTCACGGAGCACTTGATGCACGCCTTGCTTGCCCGCACGCACAGCTTGGGGACTCCCGGCAGTATTTTTTCGCTGTAAAGGATGGTGCCGTCCCCGCCGAAGCTGACGGCCATGTCGGGTTTCGTGCGGCCGGGCCGGGAGGGCACGACGCTGAACCCTTTGGCCTCAAGCACTTCGAACAAGAGGTCCGCAAACCTGCCGACAACCGCAACCCTTTCGGGGAGCTTGAAGACTTTCACGAAATCCTTTAGCCCCTCCCGGCTTTTATTGCTTGTTTTCCCCCCGCCCGCCTGCGCATCAGCTCCCCCAACACTTCCTGCACTTCAACACCCCGGCTCTCAAGCCCTACCAGGGGGAAGAAAAGCAAGTCACCCGCCTCCCAAACAACCT
>CAZPDD010000146.1:0-1963 GCA_964585235.1 Microcaldota archaeon
CGGCCGCATCGCGCACGTGGATGAACGGCCTCCATTGGCTGCCGCCGTAGACTTCAATTTCCTCTCCCGAAAGCGCCTTTGCGGCCATGAGGTTTATTGCGAGGTCGAAGCGCATTCGCGGGGAGTGGCCAAAAAGCGTGCCAAGGCGGAAGATGGTGAAGTTTTCGAGGCACTCGCGGATGCCCTTTTCCGACCGGAGCTTGGTAGTGCCGTAGAGGCTCACGGGTTCGACCATTTTGGAATCCTCGGTCATCAGCGACTCGTCGCGCTCGCCGTAGACAGAGCACGTGCTTGGAAACAGCAGCCGTTTGCCGTACAAGCCGCAAAGCTCGGCGATGTTGCGGGTTGCGAGGTAATTGACTTCAACGGTTGTCTTGGGGTCAAGGTCGCCAGCGGCGTCGCCGACTATTGAGGCGAGGTGAATCACCGCGTCGACGTCGCGCATTGAATTTACAAGCGGCACCATGTTGCGGATGTCCGCCTCCACCAACTCTAGGTTTGGCGTTGCGCCGTGGTTTTCCGGCAGCATGTGCGTGCCGAACATGAAGTTGTCTAGCACGCGCACGAAATGCCCTTTTTCAAGAAGCCTTCGCGAAAGCACGCTGCCAAGGTAGCCGGCGCCGCCGGTCACAAGCACCCTCAAGTCCTTCCACCACCCAAGCCCGCACCGCAGGCCAAAAGCACCATCACTTTTTCCAACTTCCAATTCTGCCCAAAATGCCTTCCCTTATCCATAGCCCGAAGAGCATTTTAACCCTGTAGACTACCTCGTGCACCGCGCTGAACTTGCCCTTGCGCCAGTCCTCGCAGGAGACGGGAATCTCGACAATCCGTAGGCCTTTCTTTTTGGCGAAGTAAATCAAGTCGGTGACGTAAAACGAGCCGGAATCAATTGCCGAGAGCCGGCTTGCGATTGCGCTTTTGCGGTACGCCTTTGCGCCAACCGAATAGTCGGTGTACGGCAGGCCGAGCAGGAGGCGGGCGAGGAAAATGTAGGAAGAGCTCAGCGCCTTGAGCCACGCGGCGCGGCTTTGGCCGCCCGACTGCTTCGAGCCAATCACCACGTCGTTTTTTTCAAGAAGCTCCACCGCGCGGGGGATGAAGTCGAGGCTTACGCTAAGGTCAATGGGCATTTCAACGAGAAAATCATTGCCGGCGTTTAGTGCTGCGATTCGAAGGCCGTTGCCAACTCCCTTTTCGGGAGTTGAGAAAATGTGAACGACTCCGGGAAACTTTTTTTCAAGCGCCCTGCCGGCTGCGAGCGTGCCGTCGGTGGAGCCGTTGTCGCCAAGCACTATCTCAAATCCCCCGGCGCGTCCGTTGAGGAAGGAAACAAGCTCGTCTACTTTGCCCCCTAGGATGTCGGCCTCGTTGAAGACGGGAATGACGACGGAATAGGCGGAAGGCATTTTACAACACCACAGGGGCGCAATCTTAGAGTGTGAAAAGCGCTTATAATACTCTGGACGCAGCGCGAAGTGATAATGGCGAGGCGCCGCATGTTCAACGCAGGCGCGAGGGCTTGCGGACGTAAAACGCCATTGCCAACGCGGCGGCTGCAATCACGGAAAGCGCCAGCCCCGCATAATCCTCCCACGTTGGCAGGTATTTGAGGACAACGTGCTTTTGCGTCGGGAAGACGAGCATCATCGACGGCGAGGCGAGGTAGACTTTTTCCGCACCCTCAACTGCCTGCCAATTGGGGAAGTAAGAGATTTTGACGAGGTGGGCATTGCCAACGCAGCTTGTGTCAAAACTTATTTCCTCCTCGGAAAATTTTTCGTTGCTCACGCAACTGCCGAGGGCGGAAGATGGGGACTGTAGGGGGAGGGGCGAGTTGGAAAACACAATTGTAGGCGAGCTTGCGCCGGCCGTGCGGTACCACTCAAAGGCAGTTTCCCGCCATCCCGAAAGGGGCGCGGCCACCACCTGCTTCACGGGCACGACGTAATGGCCTTCGTGG
>CAZPDD010000147.1:0-1916 GCA_964585235.1 Microcaldota archaeon
CCAGGGGAAGATGAAAAAGCACAAGACAATGCAGGCAGTTGCGCTTTGGCGCAAGATGCTCACGCGATTGTTTGAAACGGGCCACCCGTGGGTGACTTTCAAGGACCCGTGCAATATCCGCTCGCCGCAGGACCACGCGGGGGTCGTGCACAGCTCGAACTTGTGCACGGAAATAACGCTCAACACCTCCGCCGACGAGACGGCAGTCTGCAACCTCGGCTCGGTCAACATTTCCCGACACGTGCTTGACGGCAAGCTCGACCGCGAACTGCTTGCAAAGACAGTAAAGACGGCAATCAGAATGCTTGACAACGTGATTGACGTCAACTACTACCCCACGTCCGAGGCGAAGAACTCAAACTTCAGGCACCGGCCAATTGGCCTTGGGATAATGGGGGTTGGCGACGCGTTTTACTCAATGGACTTGGCGTTTGACTCGCCCGCTTCAGTTGAGTTTTCCGACGGAATGATGGAATTCGTTTCCTATCACGCAATTCTCGCCTCTTCCGAGCTTGCCAAAGAGCGCGGGCCGTACGCCTCATACAAGGGAAGCAAGTGGGACCGCGGAATCTTTCCCTTCGACACAATTGCTTTGCTTGAGGCAGAGAGGGGAATGCCGGTTGAAATGACGCGCACCGCCACTCTCGACTGGAAGGCAGTCAAGGAGCACGTCGCAAAGCACGGCATGCGCAACTCGAACACGATGGCAATCGCGCCAACTGCGACCATTTCAAACATTGCGGGATGCCTGCCGAGCATCGAGCCGATTTACAAGAACATTTACGTCAAGGCAAACATCAGCGGCGAGTTCACCATAGTCAATTCCTATCTCGTGAACGACCTCAAGGCGCTTGGCTTGTGGAATGAGGAGATGCTTGACCAGATAAAGTATTACGACGGCAGCATCCAGCTGATTCCAGCCCTGCCCGCGGCAATGAAGGCCAAGTACAAGGAGGCTTTTGAAATCTCCCCCGAATGGGTGATTGCACACGCCGCGGCGCGGGGCAAGTGGATTGACCAGAGCCAGTCGCTTAACCTCTTCATTGCCGGGGCTTCTGGCAAGAGCCTTGACGACGCCTATTCCCTCGCGTGGAAAAGCGGGCTGAAGACAACCTACTACCTGCGCAGCCTGGCTGCTTCGCAGATTGAAAAGTCCACTCTTGACGCGGCGAAGTACGGCTTTACGCAAAAGCGCGAGTACGAACCGCTTGCTGCAGCAGCCGAGGGCGCAGTTGCTTCTGCAATGGCAATGGCCACACAGCAGACGCAGGCGGAAATGGTGACTGTTGCAACTGCTCCGGCAGCCGCAACCCATTCTATGGAATCCCCATTGGCTGCGGAAGGAAAGCAGGAGATGCAAATGCCGCCTTCAGCCGGCGCTTTAACTGCAGTGGAGCATTCGCACCGGCCTTCTAACGCCCTTGAGCGCGCTGCCCAGAAGCTGGCGGCCGAAGGCAAGTTCGACCCGAAAGCGTCGAAAAGCGACGACGCGAACGTGTGCGAAGCGTGCGAGTGAAAAATTTTTGCTTTAAGTTTTAAGAAAAAGAAAGGTGAAATTTAGATGGCTATAATCAACAGCTCGAAAACCGACCCGAACAAGATTCTGCCGATGACTTACTTGTGGGCGCGAAAGTACTACAAGAGCGGTATTGCCAACAACTGGACGCCCGAGGAAGTCTCGATGCAGAAAGATGTCGAGCAGTGGAAGTCACCGCGTGTTGTCTCAGAAAGCGAGAAGAAACTAATCTTGTGGAACCTGGGCTTTTTCTCAACCGCTGAATCCCTAACTGCAAATAACTTGGTGCTTGCCGTCTACCGTCACGTAACTAACCCCGAGTGCAGGCAGTATTTGCTCCGCCAGGCGTATGAGGAGGCAATCCACACCGACACTTTCATCTACTGCTGCGACACTCTTG
>CAZPDD010000148.1:0-1827 GCA_964585235.1 Microcaldota archaeon
GTTGTTGGCTGATGTGCCGGCGGTTGGGGTGAAGCCGCCGAACAACTCGTTCGGATCAACTGGATTGCCTATTGTATTTCGCAGGGCAAGGGATTTTGCGGCAAGCGAATCCCCGGCCTTGGAAGTTGTTGCCGCTGATTTGCGATACGCGTCGTTTTCACGCGAGGCCAATTGAAAGTCGGCGAAAGAGCCGAGTGCAGACCTTTGCACCGCGCTTGCCTTCTCAAGCGACGTGCTTGCAGAGGCGATGTTTTCGCCAAGCGAAGCAACTGACCGGCCTGAAAAGCGGGCGGTCAGGCTTGAGGCAAGCGAGTTGGCCGCGCCGCGAGCAACTGCCGAAATAGTGGGGTCAGACTCGTCAATAATAACTGACAGCGTTGCCTGCCTGCCTTCGCGAATTGCCGCGCCAAAGCCGGGCGGTATTACGAAAACGACTTTCGCCGCGCCCGTGTCCAAAAGCCGCCTGCCCTCGTCCTGGCTGTCAAGGCGGTTTCTGATGAAGAAAGTCTGCATCGCGTACAGCTGCTGGATGGCAATTTGTGATTCGGGCGAGTGGTCGTAGTCAACAAGCGCCGCCGGCACGTACTTCGTCGCAACCCCGGCGGTCGAGCCGTAGATGATTATCATGATGAGCGGGAACATCAGCATCGGCACAAGCCGCGCCTTGTCCCTGCGCATAATGAGCCAGTTTTTCCAGACAATTGGCCAGACTTTACTCAAGTCAACTAGCTTTTCCTCCTGGGCGGTGCGGCTCTGCTGGCGTGCTGCAGACGCGGCTTTTGGCGCTTCCTTTTTATCAGCGTGTTTTCGTGATTCCAACATTTTTTTCTCAAATCCAATTGTTTTTTGCTTGAAATGCGCCTCGCATTCTTTCCCGCTTTTCCTGATTTTTTAGCATTTTTGGAAGTTCAGTCCCGCAGTTCCTTCTTGGTCAGGTTGATGAAAACTTCCTCAAGCGTCGGTTCGGTCACGCTGAGTTCCCTTACCTTTATTTTCCTGCTTGCAAGGAAGGACGATAGCTTGTGCACGAGGCCCCCGCGGATGTCCCTCACGTGCACCTCAAGCTCCCGCCCGTTTGAAATCAGCTTGTGCGCGCCCGTGAGTTTTTTCAGCAAGGGAATCACCTTGCTTGGATCGGACTCGAGTTCGATTCGGATCAAGTGGCCGCTGCCGTGGGCATTTTTCAGCTCTTGCGGCGTTCCTTCGGCAATCACCTTGCCCATGTCCATTATTGCAACGCGGTCGCAGAGCTTGTCCGCCTCCTCCATGTCGTGGGTGGTATAAACTATCGTGATTCCCTCGTCGTTTAGCCTGCGGGTCAGTTCGCGCAACGCGATGCGGCTTTGCGGGTCAAGCCCGGTCGTAGGCTCATCCATGAACAGGATGTCCGGCTCGTGAAGCAATCCGGCTGCTACCGAGAGGCGCTGTTTCATCCCGCCTGAGAATCCGGCGCAAACTACGTCGCGCTTTTCAACAAGCCCGACGGTCGAGAGCAGCTCTTCGCTTTTTCGCCTGACCTCTTCAGCATCCATGCCGTAAAGCTCGCCGATGAACCACATGTTCTCCATCGGGGTTAGCTCCTCAAAAAGCGCAAAGCCCTGCGGCACCACGCCGATGACGTTTCTCACCTTGTCCGACTGCTTCACCACGTCGAAGCCGCCGACCCTCGCGCTGCCTGCGGTGGGCGGGGTGAGTGTAGTAAGCATCCTGATGGTGGTTGTTTTCCCGGCGCCGTTTGGGCCGAGGAATCCGAAGAGCTCGCCTTCCCCTATCCTGAGGTCAAGCCCGTCAACTGCGGTGAAGTCGCCGAACTTGCGTACAAGCCCG
>CAZPDD010000149.1:0-1826 GCA_964585235.1 Microcaldota archaeon
AAAAGGCCTGTCATCATCGAGGGCTTTCCAGGCATCGGGATGATAGGCACGATAAGCGCGTCTTACCTCGCCGACAAGCTTGGCATGAAGTTAATAGGTTATTTCGCAAGCGCGCACTTTCCGCCCATTGCAGCAATCCACGACTACAAGCCCGTTTCCCCCGCGCGCATTTACGCAAGCGAAAAGGACGACCTTATCGTACTTTTCAGCGAGTTCGTCATCCCCGCCGACATCGTCTACCCCCTTTCCCAGTCCATAATCGAGTACGCGAAGAAAAAGAAGGCGCGCATCATCTACAGCCTCGCGGGAGTTGCGAGCGAAACGCCTGATTCCAAGACTTACGGCATCGCAAGCACTGCCGAAGTGGGCGAGCAGCTGAAAAAAGCGGGCGTGCAGCTCATCAAGGAAGGCGCGACGCAAGGCGTGAGCGGAGTTCTCATCGCCGAGTGCGCGAGCGAAAAATTCCCCGCAGCAAACCTGATGGTTCAGACGTCGACCGCGCTTGACCCGCGCGCCTCCGCGCGATTGCTTGACAGCGTCTCAAAAACCCTCGGCGTAACCGTCAACACGAAGGAGCTCGTCAGCCAGGGCGACAAGATAGAGGCGCGCATAAAAGACTCGATGGAAAAGATGAAGGCCATGCACGAAGGCTACAAGGGAATGGAAGAAAACCCGATGTACGCGTAGAACCTTTTCTTAGCTTGCGCCTCATCACTCTGGTTCCCTTTCCCAAGCTCGAAAACCTTTGCCAAAATTTTTTTTCTTTAAAGTGCAGGGGACCGGATTTGAACCGGCGAACCCCTAAGGGACAGCCTCCTAAGGGCTGCGCATTTGACCAGGCTCTGCCACCCCTGCGCGGTAAAGTATTTAGTGCTCTAGAACGTTTTTTAAGTCGCCTTGCGTAATGGCTTGGCAATGGCAGGCTTCCCGCTCGAGCTTTCAACAGTCCTAGACGCCATAATCCTAATCCTCGTCTTCGTGCTGATCTACCTCGTCTACGCCAAGCTCATAAGCCCGCCGGTGGCAAAAACGCCCCAAGTCCGGCAGGGAATGCGCCTGGCGGGAGAGTCGCTCGTGGTTGAACTCCTCCGCCAGCGAAGCTTAGTTTACGAGCAAATGCGTTTTCTGAAGGAAAGGCACGGCCGAAAAGCGCTTTCCAACTCCTTATTCGCCAAGCAGGCAAAAGAACTCCTGCGAGAGCTGGAAGGAATCGAAGCTTCCTTGGCCGAGGCGCTCTAGTGAGGCAAGTCGGCCTCCCCGCAGGCGTTTCCCCGGCCGCGCGGTTTTTGCTCGATAGGTTTAAATACGCTTAGGCCGCTATTACGTATCGCATTCCTGATTGGCAGGAATGCGTTTTCTAGTTGCTGCAGTCCCGGCGGATTCGAGAGCAGTAGAAAGTGTTTCAAACGGCGCCTATTAGCCTGTTTCTGTGCCATGATTGGGCGCGCGTGATCAGCTTGCTGCTCGCATGAACGATCCACCCTTTTCCTCTGCATGCGCAAATGGGCACTCAAGCAAGCTCCCAGCATCCCCGATGCGATGGCGAGTCTTTGGGTTCGACGATAGGTTCCGAGGACAATAAGTACTTAGTTCTTGCGACCATAATGTCCGTGCATCCAAAAAGGGTGCACGGCAACTCCAGTTGATCCTGCTGGAGGGCACTGCTATCAGAGTGCGACTAAGACATGCAAGTTTCATGGTGCAGCTTTGCACCATGGCGGACGGCTGAGTAACACGTAGAGAACCTAATCTCCCGACGGGTGCAACCTCGCGAAAGTGAGGGGAATTCCCGATAGGAAAGAATAATTGGAAGATTGTCTTTCCCA
>CAZPDD010000150.1:0-1643 GCA_964585235.1 Microcaldota archaeon
CATAGATTCGTGGGTTTGGATAGAGTATTTCCGGCCCCGCACGGCAGGCGAACAGGCTAGGAAGGAAATAGACGAGACCCTCGAACTCGTGACTTCGACTACGGTCATTGCCGAGGTCTACTTCAAGTTTTTGGACGCAGTGGGGGAAGATGGGGCGTCAAAGGCATTGGAATTCATCAGGCAAAAGGCGCTCATAGTCGAGCTGGATGAGGAAACTGCCGTGGCGGCTGCGCGAATAAAGAAGCGAGAGAAACTTGCGCTTGCCGATTCGTTCGCCCTTGCTTCGGCAAGGAAAATGAACGCCGTCCTCGTGACCGGTGACCCGGGCTTCAAGAACGTCGAAGGCGTGCTGTTCATAGGGCAAACTTAGGGCACTGCGAAAGTATTAAAGTAGGGACGAAGAAATCAATTCGCTGGTTTGGATGGCAGAGTTTTTTGAAGCCCTCGGGCTCATTGTGCTAATCATCGACTACGTCATGCTCTTCCGGCTCTTCTGGCCGAACATCGTGCAAAGCAAGCTCATCGCCATCATCATAATCACGATAATCACCTTCCTGCTGCTAGTCCCCTACCCGATTGTCGCGTGGCTGTTGTTCTTCGTGCTCTTCCTCTACGGATTGTTCGCGCAAGTCAAGCCGTGGGAATGGTAAAAAAGGTGAAATTTATGGCACTGACAAGAATTGAAATAAATTTGCCAAATCACGATTTTGTGAAGAACACCATAACAAAAAACGGGTTTAGGCACGATGACCCGAGCCCGGCACGCGATGGAACGAGGCACTATAAAATATCAGACCAGTCCGGGAAAACCGTTTTCGGCTCCATCGCAGTTGTAGAGTCGAGAAACAAGCTTTTTGTTGACACCCAAAAATCCGGCAATCACAAGAAAATCCAGGCGCTGATTGACGCCTTGACGAAAAGGAATTGATTTGAATGGACTTCACCTTCCTGTTCCTCATCATCCTGATGCTGCTCGCCTACCAAAGCGGGCTTTCTTACGTAGCGGCAGGGCTGTTCGTAGTTGCGCTTGTGACGGCGAAGAACAAGTTCCTGCTTGCCGCGGCGCTCATCGGCGGCGCGGTGCTCGGCGCACTTTACCTCGGGTTTGGCGAGGGAAGCAGCTGGCTCATCGTCGCAGGCCTGTTCGCCGTGTTTCTCATTCTCGCCTACAAGGACGACGCGGCCAGCGGCCCGCAAGGCTACATGCCCGGAATGCCCGGGTATTGACAATGAGGGGGACTTTGAGAAAATGAACTTCATCCTTGCCGCGCTTTTGTTCCTTCTTGCCTGGTGGTTTGCCGACCAGGGAGAGTATTTCTTCGCAATGGTGTTCATCATTGCGCTCGTGCTGACGGCAATCTCAAGCGCCGCCCGGCCGCGGGCGGGAGGCGCACCGGCAGGCCAAGCGGCCCCCGCGGCAGCCCCAGTTGCACAGCCCTCGCCACCCAACTGGGACAACACGCAAATAGAGGCATTCGGCCGCAACCTCGGCCGCGTGATTGAAATCCCGCTTCGCCTGCTCTGGGCAATTGCGAAATACCTGTGGGGCAACAAGTAAGTGGGAAGCAAACTAGTCATTTATCACCATACTACGCAAGTTGGACCTTGGACTCACTACGATTTTGTGATAAATAGGCTCAAGT
>CAZPDD010000151.1:0-1638 GCA_964585235.1 Microcaldota archaeon
GGGCGTTTATGTCAAAGGGCTTTTGCACGTAGCCGACCACGTTTTTCCTTGAGATGTAAAGCTCTTTTTTCCACTGCGTGAAGTAAAGCACGCTGAGGTAGAGTATTTTCACATCGGTTATCTTCTTGACGACCTGCTCGACCGGCATTCCGGGCATCATCAGGTCCATGATGATGAGGTCAGGCTTGACTTTGCGCAATTTGGCCAGGCAGTCATTGCCGTCAACAGCCGTGATTACCTCGAAGCCTTCTTTCGACAAGACTTTTTTTATCGAATGTCTCACGTCCGGCTCGTCGTCCACCACCATTATTTTTTTTGCCACCTTGATTCCCCCCCGCCTGCATTTCACTCCGTGTAGATGCGGTCCTCATCCCAGTCTTTCCTTATGACGCCCCCCTCTATGTTTACGTTAGTGAAGTAGTTGTGCAGGTACTGCACGAAGTCGCTCACGCGCATGGTGGTGACTTCCTGGATTACTTCCTTGCCAAGGCATTTTTCGAGGTCGGGAACGAGCCGGTAGTTGAAGAACCGCACAATCTCATCATCGTCCCTGCCTTCAAACAAGTAAACTGCGGACAAGTGCCCCTCTATCTCTCCAAGGAACGACATTCGCACCATTTCCGTATAAGGCTGGACGTCGATTTTATTCTCGTCCCACTTGGTGGTGAATTCCTCCGGCGTGAGGCCGAGCCTCAGCTTGAGGGAGTAGAGGTGCCGCACGTTGAACCTTCCCGTTCCGGTCGGCCCCTGGTTCACTTGTGCGATGTAGGAAATGATGCCCTCCTCTTCGAGTTCCTTTCGCTTGCGGTTTACAGTGTTGACCGGAATACCGCTCTTGCGTGCAATTTCGCTGTCGCTCTGGCGCGGGTTGCGTATGAGCGCCTTTGCAATTGCCGCCTCCTTCTCATCCATCCTACGCACTTGCGCCCACCCCCCAAAACAACTGGCTCTTACTGCGAAATTCGCAAAAATGGTTAATCTTACCAAATTTTATACGCATAACTTATATATTATGTTTTCCTAACTGTATCTCTGGCAAACCCAAGGAGCAAATTCATTTCGGCAGGTGGGCGGGACCGGGGCAACTCGGCATTGGTTGGAACCGGGTTCGGGGGTGTTCTTCGGGCCTCGGACCCTTTCTCATGCCGCGGCTTTGCACAAGCCCGTTCGACCGCAAGATGACGGCGGTGCTGCGCGTGGTCGCGCGTTGCAGGCCTCCGCCCATTTCCTTGCCGGAATGGATTTCCGTTGCCCCGTTGGGGAAAGCAATTTGCCCTAGGGGGGTGTGAAGGTATATGAACAAGCCGCTTGAAAGCGAATTTGATGATGAGACGGGGGTTGTAAAATACTCGGGCGCGCGCATCGTCTTGTCGCAGGAAGCATCGTATTCAAACATCCAGAAATCGCTTGAGTCAATTGATTCGCAGCTTGCCCGCCGCGTGATGTACGAGAACGGCGAAGTGTCGATGCACGAGTCGGTGAGCAGCTCTGAGCGCGCGTTCATCGCAACTGCGCGTGCTCTTGTGCGCAAGAAGATGATAGAGCGGCTGCTTTTGTTTTCCCTTCAGCGCGGCTTCGGGCTCATGCGTTTTGGGGCGTTTGACTACGCCCGGGGACGCGGGAAGATAGTAGTGGAGA
>CAZPDD010000152.1:0-1535 GCA_964585235.1 Microcaldota archaeon
AGGCGTGCAAGATCCTCCAGCGTGAGCTTGCGGAGTTCAACCCCGCCTACGTCAAGGTCGCCGTTGGCACGAAGGTCACTTGGGAGAACCAGGATGGCAAGCTGCACAGCGTGCGCACAACCGACGGGCCAGTTTCCTTCAACTCCTATAACCTCCCGGCACGCCAGACTTACAGCTACACGTTCACGCAGGCAGGCACCTACATCTATACTGACGATGTCGGCAGCGGCTCAAGCGGCACGGTGCTTGTCCAGTAGGCAAGTAAAGTAGACTAAGGGGGTCGCGCGGGAAATGGGAGGCTTTGCAAGGGAATTCTCGGATTTTCTTAAAAAATACCAGGTACTCGGCCTGGCGGTTGCATTCATCATAGGCTTGGCCGCAACCAAGCTCGTAACCGCGCTTGTCAACGACTTGGTAATGCCAATCGTGGGGGTGCTAGTTCCCGGCGGCGACTGGCGCAATGCAACCCTGCAACTCGGGCCGGCCAAATTCCTGGTTGGCGACTTCGTCGGCGCGCTGATTGACTTTGCCATTGTCGCCCTGGTTGTATTCCTCATCGTAAGGCAGGTGATGAGGCAGGACGCGACGCAGAAAAGATAGCTGCAGAACGTTTTAATTAGGGCTTTATTTTTATGGAATCATCACGCGGCCGCCGTCGACAACTATGGTCTGGCCGTTGACGTAGGAAGCGGCGCTTGAGCAAAGGAATAGCACGACGCCGGCAACGTCTTCGGGCCTGCCGAACCTCTTCATCGAAATACCTTCAAGCAACTCCCGCCGCTCTTTTTCCGAATAGCGCTTCTCCAGGTTGGTGCGTATGAAGCCGGGCGCCACGCAGTTGACGCGCACTCGGGGCGCGAGCTGGCGGGCAAAGCTCTTCGTGAGGGCAACAACGCCGGCCTTGGAGGCGTTGTAGTGCACGTCGGGAAAATCGCCGCGGAAAAAAGCGGTCGAGGAAGTGTTGACAACTGCCCCGCCGGCAGGGTTGGCAAGCAGGGAAGGCGCAAACGCGCTTGTGCAGAGGAAAACGCTCTTCAAGTTCGTGTCAAGCATAGCGTCCCACATCCCTTCAGTGACTTGCGCCCAGGACTTGACGTTGTCGATTGTGCCCGCGTTGTTCACAAGAAAGTCAAGCTTACCGCCCGTCTCCTTCAGCACTGAGGAAGCCATCTTTTTTACTTCCTGCGCTTTCGTGACGTCGGCCTTTACCGCAATGCCGCCGATTTCACGCGCAAGGCCCATGGCTTGCTTTTCCGAATTCAAGTAGTTGATGAAGACATTGGCGCCTGCGGCTGCAAACTCTCTTGCAATTGCCGCGCCGATGTTCTTGCCCCCTCCGGTGACGAGGACGGACTTGCCAGTGAATTCGCCAGCTTTAAGTTGCACCCAAAAAAACCCGAAATTGCTAGTGTCGGCAATGCTTAAATAACTCGTTTTAGCTAATACTTTCTTCAAAGAGGTGGGGTTAAAGTGAAGGCTTTTTCAAGAAATTTTGGCGCTAGGGAAATCATTTTCACCGCAGTTTTCATCGCGGC